>JAFAHT010000319.1 GCA_019237095.1 Planctomycetaceae bacterium | reverse complement strand
CTTCGCGGGCACCCGGGCCTGGCTGGGGGGCATGCTGCTCGCGGCCGTCTCGGCGATGGGGCTGATCGCCGCGCTGGGGATTCCGCGGGTTCCCGCCGCACGTTCGGAAGGAGGCCTGGCAGAGACACTCCAGCTTGCCTGGTCGGCGGTGCGTGCGGACCGGATTCTCCGGCTGGCAATCCTGGGCCAGGTGATCGTCTGGTCGATCGCCAGTCTCGTCCCGGCGCCGGTGCTGGCGTATGCGATGAAGACGCTCGAGCTGCCGGAGTGGATGTCCGGGTTTCCCCTGGCGGCCGTCGGCATCGGCATCGGGGCAGGATCGTTGGCGGCGGGTCGGCTCTCGGCCTCCAAGGTGGAATATGGCCTGGTTCCTCTCGGCGCCTTGGGATTGACGCTCAGCACATTGGCCTTCGCCCTGATCGGACCAGGGCTGGCGGGAACCATTCTGCTGATGGGTCTGGTCGGGTTTTCCGCCGGCCTCGTGTTCGTACCCTTGAGCGCGCTCATTCAGTGGAGGTCGCCGGAGGATCGGCGCGGGGCCGTGATCGCCCTGGGCAACATGCTGGTCAACGTGGGCATGCTGGCCGGATCGATTTTGGCGATGGTGCTTGCGGCAGCCGGCTTCTCGGCGCGGGGGACGTTTCTCGGGGCCTCCGCGGTGCTGGCGGTGGGAACGCTCTGGGCGCTCTGGCTGGCCCCCGATGCGCTCTTGCGGTTCCTGCTGATCTTGCTGGCGAGCACGCTCTACAAGCTGCGCGTGCTGGGCCGGAGCAACGTTCCCGACCATGGACCCGCGCTCTTGACGCCGAACCACGTCTCGTTCGTCGACGGTCTGTTCGTGATGGGCACGATCGATCGACCGATCCGGTTCGTCGTCTATGCCGAGTATTTCAAACGGCCGCTCCTGGGCCGATTCCTTCGCACCATGGGGGCGATCCCGATTGCCAGCCATGGCGGCCCCAAGATGATCCTGGAAGCCTTTCGCGAGGCGGGCCGGGCACTCGATGACGGCGAGCTCGTCTGCATCTTCCCGGAAGGCCAGATCACGCGGACCGGAATGACACTGCCGTTCCAGCGGGGCATGGAGCGGATCGTCAAGGGACGCGACGTGCCGATCATTCCCGTGCATCTGGACCGGGCCACCTCCAGCATCTTCAGCCCCATGCAGAGACGCTGGCTCCCGGAGCGCATCCCCCTTCCCGTGACGGTCTCGTTCGGCGCTCCGCTGCCCGCGACGACCTCGGTAGCGGAGATCCGCCGGGCGATCGGGGAGCTCGATCAGCGCGCCTGGGAACATCGCAAGGAAGATCGCCGGCCGCTGCACCATGAATTCATCCGCCAGGCGCGGCGGCATCCGTTCCGGCTCGCCATGGCCGATCTGATCAGTGGCGAGCTGTCGTGCATCAAGGCGCTGGCGGGAGTGATCGCCCTGGCCCGCGCGCTCCGCACCAGGTGGCACGGGCAGGATGCCGTGGGAGTCATGCTGCCGACCAGCGTGGGAGGGGCCCTGGTGAACCTGGCCGCAGCCGTTTCTGGACGCGTCGTGGTCAATCTCAACTTCACCGCGGGCAAGGCGGCAATGAGCTCGGCCACCGCTCAGGCCGGACTGCGGACACTGGTTACCAGCCGGAACTTCGTCGAGAAAGCCAGCCTCGAGCTGCCCGATGGCGTCGAGGTGATCTGGATCGAGGAGATCCGCTCGAAGATTAGCCGAAAGGATCGGGCGGCGGCCCTGGTGCTGGCCTGCCTGGCACCGATCAGGCTGCTCGAGAAGATCGCCGGATCGACCCGGCGGATCTCGGTCGACGATGCCGTGGCGGTGATTTTCAGCAGCGGTAGTGAGGGCGATCCAAAGGGGGTGGTTCTCTCCCACTTCAATATCGATTCCGAGATCGAGGCCATCGGCCAGATCTTCCACATCTATCCGACCGACCGCCTCCTCGATGTCCTGCCGCTTTTCCACTCGTTCGGATACCTGCTGCTCTGGCTGGGATCGTGCCGCGGAATGGGGCTGATCTGCCATGTCAAACCCCAGGAGTCAGGAGTGGTTAGCGAGCTCGTCGAGCGGTACTGGGCGACCGTCCTGTTCGCCACGCCGGCGTTCATGCACATTTACACCCGGCGCTGTGCCCCGGCGCAGTTCGGCTCGCTGCGGCTGGTCATCGCGGGCGCCGACAAGCTTCCCGACGCGATCTCCCGAGCCTTCGAGGACACCTTCGGCATCCGGCCGCTTGAAGGTTACGGCGTGACCGAGTGCTCACCGGTGATCGCCGTCAACGCACCCGACTTTCGCGCCCCGGGGTCTTACCAGCCCGGATCGCGGCGCGGCACGGTCGGCCACACCCTACCCGGCGTTTCGGTGCGAATCATCGATCCCGAGAGCATCTCCGGACAGGAAGAGCTCGAAAACCTGGAGCAGATCGAACCGCTACCGGCGAACACCGAAGGCATGATCCTGGTCAAGGGTCCCATCGTGATGAAAGGCTACCTGCACAGGGATGACCTGACCCGGAAGGCCTTGTGCGACGGCTGGTATGTGACCGGCGACCTCGGCATGGTGGACGAGGACGGGTTCCTCAAGATCACCGGACGGCTGACCCGGTTCTCCAAGATTGGCGGCGAGATGGTCCCCCACGTCCGGGTGGAGGAAGCCCTCAATGAGGCGATCGGAGCCGAAGAGCCGGTCTTCGCGGTTACCGCCATCGCCGATGGCCGCGACGGCGACCGGTTGGCCGTCCTGCATACCACCTGCGACGACCGCGTCAATGAAGCGCTCGAGAAGATGCGGGAGCTCGGCTTGCCCAACCTGTATCTTCCCCGCCGCGATTCCTTCGTGAAGGTCGATGCTCTGCCACTTCTGGGTACCGGCAAGCTCGATCTCCGCGGCCTGAAACGGATCGCCAGCGAAGCCCTCGGTCAGTCGCAGAGTACTCGATCGCCTGCATGATCGATTCGGAGACAAGCTTCAAGTTTTGACGTCATCCCAACTCTGAAACAATCGCCCCAGCGCGGCGACGGCGGCCTCGAACCGTTCGCGGTCTTCCTCGTAGAGGGCGCCGGTCTCCAGAGGCATCCTGCGCACGGCTTCGGCCATCTGGTCGCGAGCACCCTGCATCTGGTGGAAGAGCCGCTCGTAGGTCGCGCGGCCAGGATTGCCCAGGGCGGTCAGTTTGCCGGCGAGATTATTGATCTTCTGTTCCCAGGAGCGGAGCGTCTCCTCGAGCTGCGGGCGTTCACCGAGATGGGCGCGTTGCGGATAGGACGGATTCCTGAAGAGATTGGCTGCGTCCGGCGATGACGCCGCGGTCTCTTTCGACTCGCGGGGAACGAGAGCGGGCGATGAGGACACGTTGGCGACTCCTTGTCGAGCAGAACGTCCAGCATCCGCGGCAAGCTGGCACGGCTGGGGAAGTTCTGCCAATTGGTCTTCACATTGAGATAAACGGGAACGGGCGATAGAATGCGCCGCCCCACGAAACAGGAAGTATTCTGATCGACTGGCGGCCGCTTGACCAGTCCATCCGTGGCGTCAGGTTGGTTCCGGGATTGAACCTCGACAATGTTTGCACTTCGAGCCCGCTGCGGGCTCGGTTCCGCGCCCGGTTGCCCAGGGAGGGGGAATTCATGCGTGCCAGGCTTGTGCCGATTTTCGCTCTCATCATGGCCTTTTTGACCGCTCGGAGTGAGGCCGGGGAGCCGGAGCGGGAACCCTTGCCGCAACCGGCGCCTGGCTGGTCGATCGAGCTGGCGGCCCGGGCACCCCGTATTTGCAATCCGACATCCATCGTCGTGGCGCCCGACGGCACGATCTACCTCGGCCAGGGCCCGACCGAGAAGACCGGCTCGGCCGGCCCCAGAAGCGGTTCGGTCCTGGCCGTCAAGGACGGCAAAAGCTGCGTCTTCGCCGACGGGCTGGGCACCGTCAGCGGCCTGGAATGGATCGACGGCGCGCTCGATGTCGTTCATCCGCCCGAACTCTCATCGTTCCGCGACACAGACCGCGACGGCCGGGCCGACGAGCGGATCGACCTGGTCACCGGCTTGGGCCCGACGGCCCTTGCCACCCACGGAATCAACGACCACATCGCTGCTGGCATTCGAGCGGGCATTGACGGCTATCTCTACCTGGCCGTGGGCGATCAAGGGATTTCCCGGGCTGTCGGCAAAGACGGGTGGAGCATCACGCTTGCAGGGGGAGGCGTGATCCGGGTCCGGCCCGACGGCACCGGGCTCGGGGTGGTGTCGACGGGCGAGCGGAACCCGCGTTCGATTGCCCTGAGTGCCCACGGCGATGTCTTCACCCTGAGCGCCGGTGACGCCGGCAAGCGCTGGCCCGGCGGACTCACGCATCACATCGTCGGCGGCCATTACGGATATCCTTACCAGTTCCTGACCGCACCGTTCCGCGCCTTGCCCCTCATGGGCGGCGAGGCCGGCGAACCAGGGACGCAGGGCGTTTGCGATGACGAGGACGGCGTGCCCGATCGCTATCGCGGCAGCCTCTTCGTTTGCGACTGGGCCCGGCAGTCTGTCGTCTGTTTCGAGATCCGCAGGTCCGGCGGAACGTTCGCTGTCGCGCGGCAGACCGCCGTGGTCTCGAAGGGGCTTGTCGCCGACTTCCATCCTCTGGCCCTTTCCGTGACGGCGGACGGAACCGGCTTCTGGCTTGTGGACTGGGCAAACGACGCCTGGCACTCCGCGGGACCCGCAACCGGCAGGCTCTACCGGTTGACATACTCCGGAGCCGATCGCGTCAGCCCGACTCCGCGGCCCCGCGGGATCGCGCTGCACGACCAGATCGCGGCACTCGACCACCCGGCCCTTTCCGTTCGGCTTAACGCGCAGCGCTCTCTGGCGGGGCAGGGCGAGCAAGCCCTCAGACATCTGATCGAGCGATTGCACACCGGCCAGCCTGAGACCGGCCGCTTGCATGCCCTCTGGGCGCTGGACGCGATCGGCGGCACCGAGGCGCGGCAAGCCATCCGGGAGGCCTTGGTCGATTCGTCAGCGTCGGTCCGAATTCAGGCCGCCCGGAGCTCGGGAATTCGTGCCGATCGTGGCGCCGTGGATGCGCTCCGGGCGTTGCTCGTGGATCGCGATCCGTCTGTCCGCCGCGAGGCAGCCATCGCCCTGGGTGCGATCGGCGATACCCGGGCAATCGCTCCGCTGCTTGCGGTTCTGGGCGAATCTGATCGATTCGCGGCGTGGTCGATCCGGACCGCGATCCGCCGGCTGGGCTTTCCCGATGAGGCAGCGATGCGGGCCGCCTTCCTGGACGCTCGTCGCCGGGAGAACGCCCTGAACCTGGCCGATGAGTCCTGGTCCGTGCCCGTCGTTCGGGCGCTCGTCGCGACTTTGTGGCAGACGCCCGAGCCAGCCTTTCGCGGACGGATCGTCGCCAACCTGGCGGGCCAGTTTCGCAAGTACCCGGAATGGTCGGGAACCTGGTGGGGGCCCGATCCGTTAGCGGGTGTGAGGCCACGAAAAACGCAAGACTGGGACCCCGAGGGGATGAACATGGTCCTCCAGGGCCTGCGGCTGGGCCTCGCCGATCAGGATGCCTCGGTCCGCTTCCAGTCGATCGTCGCGCTTGGTGAGGTCGGGCCGGCGGCCGCACCGATCCTCTGCAAAGGGATGTCGATGGAGCCCGATGTCCGCAACCAGGCGCTGCTTGTCGAAGCTCTGGGCGCGATGAATGACGTCGCGTCGGTGCGGCTGCTCACAAGCTTGGTCGTCGACGCCAAACGGGCGGAGCCGGTGCGCGCCGCGGCCCTCGACGGCCTTGCCCGATTTCGCGACCGCGACATTGTCCGCGTGCGGCTGGCGGTCTTGTACGACCCGAACGCGCCCGAGAGCCTGGCAGCCCGCGCCTTGCCGCCGCTGGCCAGGGATGGAGTCCTGCCGCCCAACGATATGGCCGGCTTTTTCGAGAGCCCAAGGGCGCTCGTCCGGGCCGCTGCGCTCATGAGCCTGAACGTGAAGAAGCCGCTGCCTGCCGAGATCAGGCCGCTTGTTCTGGCTCGCCTCGACGATTCCTCGGCGGAGGTTCGCCAGGCGGCCGTACTAGCGGCCGGCGTGCTTGAGCTGCGCGAGGCCGTCCCGCGGTTGATCCAGACCGCCGGCGCCGGCCAGGCCGACGCGGACCTGCGTACGCAGGCGATCTCCGCGCTTTGCATGATGCCCGACCCTCGGGCCGAGGCGATTTATCGCCAGGCCGCCAGCGATCCCGATCCATCGCTCCACCGCGCGGGTGAAAAGGCCCTTCAGGCCATCGGCGGCCAGGTCGATCCGCAAATCACACTCGTGGGAGGATCCTCCGCGCGAGCCTCCGACATCGAGAGGCTGCGTCAGTTCGCCCTCAGTCACCTGGCCGATCCGCGCAAAGGGGAAGAGCTTTTCTTCGAAAACAAGGACATCGCATGCGGCCAATGTCATGCCGCGGCGGGGCGCGGAGCCGGCACCTCCGGCCCGGACCTCAGCGGGCTGGCTTCCAGAAGCGACAAGGTTCAGCTCATTCGCTTTTTGCTGGAGCCTTCACAACGGGTTGCCGCCGCTCATCAGCCGGTCAAAAGCCTGGCCGGCACGTTGACCCCGCTCGAGTTCACGGACCTGATCGGGTTTCTCGAGAGGCTGAAGCAGCCCGCGGCTGAGAGAAATACCAGGCGGACGGCTAGCGTCCCGGGCAATGACCAGGAATCGGTCAGGAACCGCCAAAGTCCGTGACTCAGGGAGCGGCCTAGCCAAAACCGCTTGTGGCCAGTACATTTCTTAAGGGCTCCGCCAGGCCTCGGGTCGGGCGCGCTTGACCGCGAACGGCCGGAAGGAGTCGCCGCTTCGGCCGGAGCCCGGGGCGACCAGGGCGACATGCCGCAGGGATGTGGGCGCAACCCTCGAGGCGATGTTCCCTCCAGAAAGCAGAGATCGCCACCGCGCGGTGAGGCTTTCTTCTGTGATCGGGTCAAC
Organism: Planctomycetaceae bacterium; assembly: GCA_019237095.1. Classification (GTDB taxonomy): domain Bacteria; phylum Planctomycetota; class Planctomycetia; order Isosphaerales; family Isosphaeraceae; genus Aquisphaera. The sequence goes on along the minus strand of JAFAHT010000319.1, from coordinate 22,399 downwards.
AATGCGCCCGCGCGAGCGTCCCGAAGGAGCTTCTTCGCCGGACGTCAAGAGACAACACCCGGACTAACCTGGACTTCTGAAAAGACTCGGGGAGAGACGCAAACTACCATGTTGCTGAAAGCCACAGATATTCGCAGGGGAATGGTCATCACCATGGAAGGGGTGAACTACGTCGTTGTCGACTTCGCTCACCACACTCCCGGCAACCTCCGGGCCATGGTCCAGACCAAGCTCCGGAACATGAACAACGGCGCACTCATTGACAAAAGATTACGCTCGGTCGATCAGATCGAGGTGCCGTACGTCGAGACCAAGGAGTACGAGTACCTCTACTCCGCCGGCGGCGAGCACGTCTTCATGGACACCGAGACTTACGACCAGTTGCACTTCGACCAGGACATCATCGGCACGGCGATGCAGTTCTTGCTGCCCAATGCGAAGGTGATGGTCAAGTACATCAGCGACAAGCCGGTCTCGATCGAGATTCCCGACTCGGTCGAGCTCACCGTGTCCGATACCCCTCCGGCGCTGGCGGGCGCGACGGCCACCAATCAGTACAAGGAAGCGACCCTGGAGACCGGTCTGAAGGTGCAGGTCCCGCCGTTCGTCAAGCCGGGCGAGAAGATCCGGATCGACACCCGCACGGCAGAGTACCTGGAAAGGGTCAAATGAACGCAAGCGAGGTTGATCCGTGGACGACCTGACGGGCCTGCTGGCAGATCTGGTGTCGATCGCGAGCATCAACCCGATGGGTCGCGCACTGGTTGGCCCCGAGGTGCTCGAGACACGGTTGACCGGCTACCTGGAGGATTGGTTCGGGCGGAACGGAATCACCTGCCGCCGGCAGCCGGTCGCGCCCGGCCGGGACAACCTGTTCGCGAAATTTGAATCACCGGGCTCTGCTCGGACCTTGCTGTTCGACGTCCACCAGGACACGGTCCCGACCGATGGCATGACCATCGACCCGTTTCGGCCACGGATCGAGGACGGGCGGATGTGGGGACGGGGGTCCTGCGACATCAAGGGAGGGATGGCCGCCATGCTTGCGGCTGTCGCGCGGCTTTGCAGCGAGCGGCCGCCCCGGGCCGCCTCGGTCGTGCTGGCGTGCACGGTGGACGAGGAATACACCCATACGGGAGCGTCGCGACTGGCCCAAACAGCCCATGGCGCGGATCTGGCCATCATCGCCGAGCCGACTCTTCTGGACCTGGTTCACTGCCACAAGGGGGCATTGCGATGCAAGATCCGGACCCGGGGCGTGGCCTGCCATAGCTCGACTCCGGACCGGGGAGTCAATGCCATCTACCGGATGAGCCGGGTGCTCGACGCTCTGGCCGAGTACGCCGGCATTCTTGGTGCAACAGTGCCCGACCCGATTGTCGGCCCGCCCAGCCTTTCGGTCGGTCGAATCGAAGGAGGGCAAAGCGTCAACATCGTTCCCGACTGGTGCGAGATCGAGGTCGATCGGCGCTTGATACCAGGGGAGCAGCCAGAACAGTCGTCCGCGGCGATCCTGCAATTCCTCAGCGACCGCCTGGGAAGCCTGGAGGGAATGGAGTTCGACCAGCCCTGGATCAGCCTGCCCGCCCTGGTTCCCCGACTGGAGAAGTGGGTTGAGCCGCTCAAGGAGGCGGTCAGGCGCGGGACCGGACATGAGCCTCGGGTCGTCGGCGTACCGTATGGCACGGACGCCGGCCCACTCGGCGCCACCGGCCTGCCCTGCGTGGTCTTTGGACCCGGCGACATCGCCCAGGCCCATACCCAGGATGAGTGGGTCGATCTCGATCAAGTTCACCGGGCCGCCGAAGCGTATTATCAGATGGCGCTGACGCTCGGTTAGCCGATCGGCGGTGGCGGGTGCGCAACGAAATCGCCTCGGCCTCGGTCCTTGGGGAAGGAAAGAGCGAGGCGATTCCTCGGGAGCACTCAGACGACGAACTTTACTGGCTGTGTTTCAAAAGACGTCGAGCACGAAGTGGTAGCCCTGGTAAAACTTCTTCTTGTTCCATTCGTGCCAGCCGTGCGGGTGCCGGAAGAAGCCCAGAACCCGATAGCCACCATAGTAGTTCCGGTAGTAGGGCCCCTGAATCTGGGGAACAATCCGCTGTTCCCGAGGATAGCGATACCAGCCGTCGTAGAGCCCATTGTACTCGAAGCCGTTGCCCGGAACCTGGGGAGGCACATACGGCCAGTGCAAGTAGTCGTTCCAGTCCTCAGCCTGCGCGGATTTCACCCCGCCAAAGCCCAGAAGAGCCGCGACGAGGGTGAGCGCCTTGATCCATGAGCCTCGCGACACGTTCCACCTCCATGTAGGGAAGCCGTTCCCAAGACAAGGCTAACATGCCACACTTTCTCCGCTGGCGCGGGGGATTCGAAAAAAATATTTCCGTCGAAGGATCGGTTATGCCTGACGCTCGGATTGGCCCAGAACTGCACAGTCTGATGCCGGGGAAATCGGGATCGGTCGTTCGCCCTCTGCTGGTCGGGACCGCGGCTGGAATGATCGCGATCGGTGTCATCAGTCGAGCCCAGGCGCAATCGCCCCCCCGGCCAGAGCAAGAGCGACTGAAGGCAATCGTCACGAAGCTGGCGTCTGCCGAGATGAAAGGCCGGCGGGGCGAGGGAGCCCGCAAGGCCGCCGCCTTCCTGATTGACGAGTTCCGCCGCCTCAAGCTCGAACCGCTCTTTCAGGGACAGTTCGTCCAGGAGATCCCGGCCGCCGAGCCCGGGCGGATCCAGGGGCGCAATGTCGGGGCCGTCTTGCGCGGGGCCGATCCCGTCCTCAAGGACGAGTGGGTGATCGTATCAGCGCATTACGATCACCTGGGCGTTCGGGGCGGAGTACTCTACCCCGGCGCCGACGACAACGCGTCGGGAGTGGCCATGATGCTGGAGGTGGCCCGATCCCTGGCCGCCGCGTCCGATCCTCCACGCCGCAGCCTGATGTTCATCGGTTTCGATCTCGAGGAGGCCGGGCTTTTCGGCTCTCGTTACTTCGTTGCGCACCCGCCGGTGCGGCTCGAGCAAGTCGTGCTCTTCATCACGGCCGACATGATCGGCCGGGCCCTGGCAGGGGTGTGCGAGAACCACGTCTTCGTGCTGGGAACCGAGCATGCCCCGGGCCTTCGCCCCTGGATCGACCAGGCGGCCAAAGACCGCCCCTTGACGGTCGGCCTGCTGGGTTCGGACCTCCTGGTTCTCAACCGCAGCGATTACGGGCCATTCCGCAGCCGGCAGGTCCCCTACCTATTCTTCAGTACCGGCGAGAACCCACGCTATCATTCACCGGAGGACCGGCCGGAAACCCTCGATTACGCGAAGCTGGCGGCGATCAGCCAGATGATCCACGGGGTGACCCGTACAGTTGCCAGCGCGCCTTCCGTGCCCCGCTGGTCAGCGTTGCCCGATCACCCTCTGGCCGAGGCCGTCACCATGCGCGACGTGATCCGCAAGCTGATGGAGAACCAGAAAGCCCTCGAACTGGGCACCGCGCAGCTCTACCTGATGAACCACACTCTGCGCAGCCTCGACGACATCATCGCTCGCGGGACGACGACCGCGGCGGAACGGGCCAGTGTGGTCCAGGCGGCCCGGATCGTCCTCTTGATGATGCACTGAAACGTGCTAGGGTGACTCTGGCATGCCGCAAAGTTGTCCATGTTGTGCAGTGAACTACATCGCCGCCTGATTCGCCATGGAGGACTCTTCTTGCATCCATTCTCTGCGTATAGCCTCGGCCCGGCGTCTGATCCGGTCAACGGTCTCGTCGGTGCTACCCCCCTCACGCAGGGGTGTTGTTGCGCGCGGTTCGATGGCCAGATGACTCAGCTTGGCAAAGACTGGCGCCATAGCGGAATCTGGGTCTCGGAAAAAGACACTGCCACGAATACGAACGAAGACCCATCCGAGTCGCTCCAGGACGGCCAGTCGTTCGAGGTCGTGGTGAAGCTGCTCCGGAGTGTGCAATCGCTCGCCATCGCATTCTACAGCGAGCCTCCGAGTCTCACCCTCGACGATAAGGTCAATGCGGTAAGAACCGACCGGCCATTGAGGGTGCACTCGATAGCCGGCGGTGTGAAGCCGACCAAGGACGAGCTTCTCAAACACAGATTCCGTTCGCCTGCCCTGTTCCTCGATCGGTCGCATTAGAGCCTGCGGGTCGCGAGCGTGCTCGATGAGACGGCGGCGCAAGTCCTCGGCCTTAAGGTGAGCGTCCGGATCGAGCGAATGCACCAGCCACAGTTGATTGCGCGCACGGCTAACCGCGACGTTGTAGCGCTTCTTGTAGAGGTCCTTCGGCCCGGCATCGCGGTAGGGGAGCTTACCATCCTCCGGCGGGCCATCAACCATCGAGAGGAAGACGACATCGCGTTCGTCGCCTTGGAACTGCGCTGCGTTGCCACACAGCAAGCGATGCTTTTCGAAAACATCCGGCGGGAGGCGGCGCCGGAGTTGGCTCTCAATACGCAGGCCCTGCTCGTCACCGAGCAGCGAAATAATTCCGAAGCTCGTCGGTTGGCCCAAGTCATTAACTGCGTAGGCCGAATCGTTGAGGCACGCGATGACGAGCGATGCGATCTCCTCGGCTTCCACTTGATTCGTTTTTCCGCGATCCTCGCGAAAGCCATTCACTCGATGCGCCACCAGCGCTGGGCGCACGGTGACGGAGAACGGTTCGCGGAGCGGACGAATCGTGTGGTTATAGGACAAATGATTACTGAACTGAATGATCTCCGGAACGCAGCGAAAGTGCTCGCGCAATGCAATTACACCGCCGAACGCCGTTTCTGCGAGGTCATAAATCGAAGTCTGACCGTCGTAGAGGTGACTGTTCGGTATACCTTGCAGATTGGTGGCAATGAGGCGCTGAATTCCCGCCAACTGCTGGCCGATGGCATCGGGCGTTACCTGTTCCTTGTCACCAACCACCACGTGCTCGCGGCCCAGATAGAGCGCGGCGAGCGCAGTCACATCACTCTGGCTCGCTTCGTCGATAACGACTACGTCAAACTTCGTCTTGCGAGGGTCGAAGCTCTCATAAACACGACTCAGTGGCATAATCCAAACCGGCACGGCACGACGAGCTTCAGTAAGGAGGCGCCGCGCCTCGCGCAACAGCTCAGCGTCCCGCACTCCGCGCCGAGTCTTTGTAATCTTCTCCAGTGTCTTCACGAATCCCTGGAGTGCCTGCTGCTCTCGGAGCCCGGTGCGCTCGCGTTGCGCAGCCCAAGTCTCGTGCTCAATGATTCGCGCCGCATCCTGCCGCAAATCGTCGTTCGTCCTGTCGAGTCGCTCCTGCAACTCAGTCATCGAAACCGCTGCGCGTCTTTCCAGTTCCTGATGCCACTGCCGCCAACGCCACGCCGCAGTGGAGTCGCCTGGCGGTTGCCCAGCGCCGTGCATCATTTGGCGCTGATGGATAACGTTTGCCCACGCGGGAGCTGTCGCTTTGAGTTTGGTGAGCAAAGCCTGACGGTTCTCGTAAGCGTCCCGAAGACCTTCGAGGCGGGCGAGTTCGCGGTAGGCCTCCTCGTATTTTTCCACATCCCATGAGTCCTGCGACTGGAGCAGCACCGAGGCGGCATCGCTTTGTGGGAAACCCGCGAGGTAATCCCGCTGCGCTCGCAACGCCGCCGACAACTCGGCCTGCCGCAACAGCGCGGCCTGAGCTTCCACGATTTCCGCCAGCCCTTGCGAACCGGCACGCTGCACGCGCGTAAGTTCACCGTGATTGCCGGGCACCGGCGGATGTCCGGCCAGCCAGGCGTCCCAGCGGAAACCTGCCGCGCATAGCTCGCTGATAAGCGGTTCCCACACGGCCGTGCGCCATTCGAGCCGGGTGCGTATCCCTGCCGCGTAGCTTTGAGCGGCCCGCTCGGGCGAATGCCCGAGACTTTCGACCGCCGGCCCGCCGAGACTCTCCACGGCCCAACGCCAGCGCGAAGCGAAATGGTTCCGACTTTCCTCCAACTGCGCCACAGCCCGCAACGCGCGAAATTCATCGAGCGTGCGCGGCGCGCGTCCTCCTACGCGGCAGGCTTCGATAAGCTGATGCCAGGTGCGTCGAGTGAGCTTGGTCTTCAAACCAAAGGAACCGCCGGCCTCGAGAAACGTCACGACTTCGTCGAGAATTGCCGCGATTTCATTGACTGGGCGGCCCTGCGGCAGCTCCGGCCCATGCGCCATGATGAGTCGGCGCGCCGTGCCAGCTTCGCTCGCCAGCGTCTCGATGGTTCCAAGCAAATCGCACCATGCTTCTTTCATATCGCCGCCCATCCATCCGGCGAAGAGCACCTCGCGCAACCAGTCTTGCTCCTCCGCGAGCACACTCGTCGCCGCGCACAAGTGCTGATGCAACTCTTGAAGCCGCACCGAGCCACAACCGGCGGCAGCGCCATCGGCCCACAAGTCCAGTCGATGCGCCTGCGCCCGTGAAACCGCGCGGGCCTGCTCAGTGGCGCGCAACCGAAAAACCGCCGGTGATACCAGCTCCGATATCACGGGCTGTGACACAGCGAGCTGGGTTTCGTCCGATGGTGTGAGGATGCGCTGCGTAGCGTAAAGCTGCCGCACTTCCACTTCCGTCAGGGGGCAGAGAATGCCCGGCTGAAGCGGGCCTGGAATCCAGCCGTCGCGGTCGGCATTTGCCTTCACGCGCTTTGCCACCTCGATGGGACTCAGCCCCTCACCGCCGAGCACGACTTCATCGACCTCACTGAACCGTGCGTCGCGGAGTCGCCGTCGCAGCCTCTCCGCTACGGCGAGCAGTTTGCGCCGCTTGTCCCGCAGCAGCGCTGCTTCCCGGCGCAGTGTGGCCGCATCAGAGCGTAAAAGCCGCTCGGCGATGTCCTGTGCCGAGCGAGAGAGTTGCGCCTGACTGTCGGCGTCACCCTCCAGCACACTTAAGCAAAGCGGTTGGAGCGCCCCGTCTACCTGCCGACGCAGCACCCGCAGAGCCTTCGTGGTGTGCGCGGTCACGAGAACCGTCTTCCCCTGCGAAAGTAAATGACCGAGCAGATTTGCAATCGTGTGCGTCTTGCCGGTGCCCGGTGGGCCCTGCACCAGGACGGCCTTCGCCTTTGTCAGCCTCGCGGCGATTTCGTACTGCTCCGCGTTGGCCGGCTTGCTGAAAAGTATGTCAGGCTCCGGCCCCGACTCCAATTGCGGCGTCTCTCCGTCCTCCCCGCTGGTCGGCGCCAACGCGGCGGCATCGGTCTCAACGCCCACGATGCGCGACAACCCTTCCGGCACCTTCGAGTCTTGGCCCTCCAAATCCTGGACGATGTAATCCAGGGTCGTGCTCAGCCCCGCCGTTCGCGGGCGGACGAAAATCACCGGCTCACGCCAAATGCTCGGCCGGATCGTCGCCCCGCCGCGCGCCCTCACTTCGAGAAACTCGCCGTCTTTGAATAACCCCTGCACGAGCCGGCGGAAGAAGCCCTCCGTGCTCACACCGCCAAGCGGGTCTACCGGCTGCTCCTCGAGCTCCTTGTCGAATTGGGCGATCATCCGCCCTTCGATGCTCGGGACCAGCCGGAGGAGGGCGCGATGCAGCTCCACCTTTTCCGTCCCGGTGTTGAAGCGAAACTCCGGTCGAGACGGGTCGAACTCCAGATTCACCCGCTGCATCAGCACGGGATGGCGGACAAGAGGGTCGGCCACACCAAGCATCCCGTCCGCCAGGACCAACTCCACGCGGTCGCCTTCGCGCTGCATCGTCGTCCAGAGCCCGTGAATCGTCTCGAAAAGCCGCCTTGCGTCGACCGCTGGACGTTCCGCGACCGCCCACTTCTGCCGCGCGGCCGACCACCTACGTAGTGCCGCAGCGCGCATCTCGTCCGCAGCGAACTCCAGAGTGATACTTCCCTTCTCGACGTCGGGGAAGTTCCGCGACTGGAGCACTTCCACCTCCGACTCAACCGACTGCCAACCCGGCTCCAGCCAGCCATCGAGCACCTCCGGCGGGTTCGGGCACTGTGTCAGCTGCGCTCGTTGGATCCGAACGAGTGGCTCTATTTCCACCTCACCCGTCCCTGTGTCTTCCTCTTCCTGACGGTCGCCCCGCCGAACCGCTATGCACGGATGTATGGGCCACGAATCCAACCGCATTACCTGCGCATACGTCGAGATATCGCGCGGCACCGGATTCCGAAGCTCGTTCAGTTCCTTCAGAAACTTGAAGGTCTGGACAAGCCTCGACTTGGCGGTCAGCTCCTCATTCATTCAAGGTGCCTTCATAACATCGAACGCATCTGCTCAAGGGCCAAGCTCAGCGGACGCGCCGGGCGGCAAGCCGCTGAACTCAAGAACTCGTCTTGGCACAAAATCTCGGGTCTAGTCCCCCAGTCGGCTTTGCCATCTGGGAAACCAAGGGCCGATGGTAGCTCTCGATCTCGTGCCAAGCTTCTTCAATGGACGGGAGTAGCTTCTTGATTACATCGGTGTAGTCGTAGCTATTCTCACGCTCGAGCGTGGGGTGGGCTATCATCTTGTTCAGAGTCCGGGCCAGGGTAACTCACTGCCCGGGACCTTGACCGGGGCGGTCGAATCTGCGGAATCGCCGTGGAAACGGGCCGCCCGGCTCTGCCGGTTGCGGAGGCTGCGGAGGGAAAAGACGCTGCGGGCGCTGCAGGCCAGGGCCGAACGGGCCGCCGGCCATGCGTCCGGCTCCTGGTCCAGGTGCCATTCCAGGACCGAAACCACCGAGCCCCGGCCGGCGTCGCGGAAAGTGGATCCCCTCGTCGATGACTCTGCCGTCGAAACCGTCCATCGGAATGGGTATCCGCAGGTCGATGCCTTCTTCGTTCTCGCCGGGGGACGACTTCGCCGCCGGGGATTTGTCGACCAGGCGCTGGGCCAGGTACCGGGTCCAGAGACGTCCTGGATCAGCTACCTGAGTGAGCACCATTCCGGCCGGCGTCTCCTCGACCCGGTGCGTCTGGCCGCCCTGGACCTTCAGCAAGTAATCGATGATGGCACGCGCCTGGTGGGTCATGTCCCAAGCATGAAGCACCTGGGCTCGCAGGGCCAGAAGCCGAAACCTCAGATCGGGCGTCGCGGCACGCGACGCCAGGACATCGAGATCGGCCTCCGCATCCTTGTAGTTTCCGCGCAGGTAGTCGAAGAAGAGGCGACATTCGCCTTGAGGCTTGCCAACCGAATCGTCGTTTCCCGCGCTGCACTGGTCTGCGGGCGGCTCATCGAGCAATGTTCTGGCGACCTTGCCGATTCGATGCAGGCGGCTCATCGCAGGATTCTGTTCCAGCATTTCACTGGGGGCCGGCAGCAACGAGACCCGCTCGACGGGCTGGCCGTCGAGCGACGGCTGAGGCACGGTCTGCAGCAGGCCGTGAGCTGTTGCGACGAGGGTCGTGAGCCACTCTTGACGCGTATAATCATCCGGCGCGACGAGTTTCACGTTCATCGACCCCAGGTCACAAAGCAAGGGCGGCGACGACCCCCCGAGCGTGTCGATCCGAACGGCCGCGAGCTGGTCGTCCGGGTGCAAAGCTAGCGAGCCAATCCTGAGGCTGATGTCGATCGGGTGAAACTTCTTCAAAACGGTCTGGCGGCGGATGTTGCTGTAGCCGATGACGGGAATCTGCCCCTCGAGATCAGCCGAGAAGATGCACTGTTCCTGGTCGCGGTCGAAGCCCAGGGAAAAACGCTGAGCGGCGTTCGGGGAGGGGGCGTCCAGTCCCAGTGTGAGCATCTGGTTGGAATCCAGATTCTCGGGTGGTTGAGGGTTTCTCAGTGGCGACCGACCACGGTTCGACTCCCTGAAGGGGCCCTCGTCGCGAAGCAGCATGGCACGTGTAGCCACCCCCGCATCGATGAAAACCCGAAGCAGCTCAAAGTTTTGAGGGCGCACCTGAACCCGTTGCGCCGCCACGAGGACCGATTGACCGTCCTGGCTCCAGGAGGCTGGCTCAGACATCTCGCTGAGATCGGCGAGTGCCCGAACCGCCCCGAAGTCGTGACCGATCACCTGAAGCGTCTGCGTGGACGAGCCGTCCCGGGCAGTGCGGACAAACGTCAACCGCGAGCTATCGGGGGACCACGAGGGTAGGCTGGCCCGGTCGAGGGTCTTGAGCACCCGGCCTTGCTCGGGCAACACGATCAGGATCGCGGCAGTTCGGCCCGGACGCGGGACTGCGAGGTACTGGCCATCGGGACTCCATGAAGCCTTCAACTCGCAAAAGGTCGCAAGCTGATCCCGGTCGAGTGTGATGTCAGGTAGCGTCATGATCACTCGCTGCCGGTCGAGAGACTCCTGAACGACCAGCTCACACTGACCTCGCAATCGACTCGGGTCCGTCCCGGGCAATCGGGGAACGAACCGGCAGTAAAACAAGGTGTGTCCGTCGGAGTCCCAGGCCGGCGAGGAGAGCGGGTATGCCGCGTCAGCGATCAGCACCGAGACTCCAGACACCCGCTCGGTCGCCCAGATCCGGTATCTTGGGAATCCTGTCTTCGGCCGCTCATCCAGCGGAAGGAAGGATCCGCGGCGAGCAGGAAATAAAGCCCCGGAATCGTACAGCCAGCCCGGTTTGAGGGTGGGGGTGTCCGCGGGCTCGACCATGGTGTAAGCCAGCCATTGACCATCAGGTGACCACGACATTGGCGCATGCAGACATGAGGCCGTCAGAGATGTCGCCATGAGACGGAACAGGCTGAGAAGAACTGGCTGCATGGTTGTGGCCTTTCCGTAACATTCCAGACAGACCTGTGGCGACTCCAATCCAAGCGGTCCGATCCGCCCGGTCGGGGCGGGACACCGCCGGGAACCTGGAATCGTGCGAGCCGCTTTCGACCGCTTTCAATTGCCAGTCGCCGCTTCATCCCCGGTAGACGTAGTATAGGGTCACCTAATCCAAGTTCCTAGCGGATCTTGGCTGATCATTGCGGATCGCCCGGCAGAGCGCGAAGTAAATCGGGGGTCTCGGTGTTTGACGAACCGTTGGCGGGTTGTAGAGTCACTTCTGACCTCATGCTGGTCGCGGGCTGAGTCTGCGCCGGCGCCGGCTCTTGAAATCATGGTGCCTGATAGGTTATTTTATTGTAATATTGTTCGTAGTGCGGAAGGCAAACGACCCCGGCGAAGTGCTACGACCTCCTGGACACCCTCCTCGTTGCCCAATGAAACTCGGGAGACCCCATGCGTTTTGTGCTGATCGATCGGATCCTGAGCGTGCAGCGGGGCGAATCCCTGGTGGCCGTGAAGAACCTCTCGCTGGCCGAGGAATATCTGAGCGACCACTTTCCTGGGTTTCCTGTCATGCCAGGTGTCTTGATGCTCGAGGCACTGACACAGGCTGGTGCGTGGGTGATCCGTGACATGGAAGATTTTGCCCATAGCATCATCGTCCTGAAACAGGCCAAGACGATCAAGTATGGCAGCTTCGTGGAACCGGGTCGTCAGCTTGAGCTGCGCGTGAACCTGATTGCCCACGATGAGCGGGAAACGACGTTCAAGGGCGTGGGCGTGATCGACGGCCAAGAGATGGTCAAGGGACGAATTGTCCTTACACGATTCAACTTGCGTGATCGTGACCCCGGTCTTCATCAAACCGACGCCACGATCGTCGAAGGGTTGCGTGACCTGTATCAGACGCTCAGAAAGGGATCTGTCGGCGCCCGAGCCATCACGCGTCTACCTCTCGTGGAGGAGGTCAAGACCAACGCCTAAAGATCCCCCAACCGGAGTCTTCGATCGAGACCCACTCCGGCCCTCCCCCGTGGTCTTGCGCCACCACCCCAATTTAGCCGTTCTCACCAGACTGCGCTGTCGATCCAGATCGACTTTGAGACACGGTCTTGAATCCTTCCTTATGATGTTGCAAGGATTTTCCTTTTTCCGCATGATATCTATCCGATTGTTGGACCCTACTGGGGTCGGACAACAGATGCAGGCCGACACACTGAGAAGCCTTCCCAGACGATAGACCTTTGAAGTTGAACGCTCGTTTTCGCCGACGATTAAGTGAGCCGACTTGATCTTCGGTGCCCCTGCCGGTCGGTCTGGATTGGGGTTGAGCGGCAATCCCTTTTATCCTGAGGATGACATGCCAACATACGATGAGATCTTCGAGAAAGTCCAAGCGACCTTGGTGGATGCACTGGGCGTGGACGATGAAGACGTGACCCAAGAGGCAACCCTGCAAGGGGACTTGGGCGCCGAATCGATTGATTTTCTGGACATCGTCTTCCGTCTGGAGCGGAATTTCGGGATCAAGATCCCCCGCGGTGAGCTGTTCCCCGAGAACCTGGTGGCCGATCCCGAGTGGGTCTCTGACGGTAAGCTCACCGGCAAGGGCATCAGCGAGCTCAAGAGCCGGCTGCCGTACGCCGACCTGAGCAAGTTTGCCGCCAATCCGGACGTGGAAAAGATCGGGGATCTTTACACGGTCGACATGTTGGTTCATTATGTTCAGAGCAAGTTGGCGGCCTGAACCGGTCGCATGAGCCGTCGTGAGATGGAGCAGTCGTTTTCGGAACCGGTCGTGGCCGGACCTGCGGTGCGGTACGCCCCGATTGCATCTGGCCACGCTCTTTCGGCTTCCAGGGACTGCTTGCCGTCTGCGGAGTCTTCTCTTCACCCTTCTTTTTCTTGCGGTGAGCCTTTCCGACGATGCGTTGGATCTGGATCGACAAGTTCCTGGAATTTCGCAGCGGCCAGTTCGCGCGGGCGATCAAGAACCTCACGTTGGCTGAGGAGCATCTGCACGATCATTTCCCCGGCTATCCGGTCATGCCTGCCTCGCTGATCATCGAAGGGCTGGCCCAGACCGGGGGGATCTTGGTCGGAGAAGCGGCTGGGTTCGCCGAGAAGGTCGTCCTCGCCAAGATTCCCCGCGCTGATTTCCTGGGCGTGGCCTGCGCCGGTGACCAGTTGATCTACGAGGTCACCCTCAAGGACCTGAGAAGTGAAGGAGCAGTGGTCGAGGCCAAGGCGTTTCTCGAGGGCGAGCTGCTGGTCGATGCTGAGATCGTCTTTGCTCACCTGGATAACTCGCGCGCCAACCAGATCTTCGGCCCCAAGAATTTTGTCTTCACGCAGCAGCTCCTCGGGATACTCGATCTGGCAAAGGCCCAGCAGCGGGCTCGCGAAGCCGATGAATTGGCCGCGAACAATGGACAGCCCCACCAACCTACCGGCTCCTGAGCATCTGGAGCCGCTCTTACGGTCAAGTTCCTGCTGGCTTCGGGGATTCAGGGAAAATTTGTCGGCCAGGTCGAGTTTATGTCCCCCGGACGCCTCGGAGGGGTCATAATAGTGGGACAAAAGGTATCGAAGCCGCTGTGATAGGATGAGGCTCGAGGCCTGATCGGGTGGAGATCGACGAGTTATTCATGCTTGGTTCCCAACGCCGCGTGGTCATTACCGGTCTGGGCTTGGTCACTCCGCTGGGTGATTCCCCCGACCGATTGTGGGGATCTCTGGTCGAGGGCCAGGGTGCGGTGCGCCCCATCGAGGCGTTTTCCGTGGAAGGCCTGTTGAACAACCTCGGCGCCGAGATCCGTCATTTCGACTTCCTCAAGACGCCAGCCCTGGCCAAGGCCAAGTTCATCAAGGAGCTACGCAAGAGCCGGAAGTACATGGCTCGAGACATCCAGCTCTGCGTCACGGCGGCGCAGTTGGCTTTCGTCGACGCCCGGCTGGATCAGGGGGGCGTGAATCCGGCCCGGGTTGGCATCGACCTGGGCGCGGGCTTGATCTCCAGCGAACTCGATGAGCTGGCGCCGGCCATTGGCCAGGCCACGTCGCGTTCGGGTACGTTCGACTTCGCGGCCTGGGGCCGTGAGTCGATCGGCATGATCGAGCCGATCTGGCTGCTCAAGTATCTTCCCAACATGCTGGCCTGCCACATCTCGATCCTCATGGACTGCCAGGGGCCGAGCAACACGATCACCGAGGGGGACGCCTCTTCCAACCTGGCGATCGCCGAGGCCGCCCGGATCATCGCTCGCGGCAAGGCCGACGTGATGATCGCCGGAGGGGCCGACTCGAAGATCCATCCACTGAGCTTTGTCCGTCTGGCCTTGCACCAGAACATGTCGCACTGGCGGGGAGAGCCCGCGGGGGCTTGCCGGCCGTTTGATCTGCGACGCGACGGGACGGTGCCCGGGGAGGGTGCCGGGATCTTGATTCTGGAAGAGCGCGAGCATGCCTTGCGGCGCGGGGCCGTGATTCATGGCGAGCTGCTCGGCGCCGGCTCGGGTTGTGACGCGATGCCCGGAGGAGGCCTCGATCCTCAAGGAAGCGGCACGGAGATCGCAATCACCTCGGCCCTGCGTGAGGCCGGTCTCAGTCCATCGGGAGTCGGTCACGTGAATGCGCACGGCGTGGGATCTCAAGTGGGAGACCTGGCCGAAGCTCGCGCGTTCCACCGGGTTTTCGGCGCGAGTCCTCCTCCCGTGACGGCCCTCAAGGGTTACATCGGCACCCTGGTGGCGGGCTGCGGCGCTGTGGAGTTGATCGGCAGCCTGATCGGAGTCAATCGCGGATTCATTCCCCCGGCGCTGAACTGTGACGATCCCGATCCAGCGTGCGCGCTGGATGTGGTCCGCGGGGAACCGCGGCCAACCCGCAACCCGACGTTCGTCAACACCAACATCACGGGCAACGGTCAGGCGGCCGCCGTGGTGGTTCGGGGCACTGTTCCGGCGGCCGCCGGCTGATTCCAGGGAATCTCTTCAGGTAGCTTCCAGGGTCGATAGCCAGGGGGGAAACGCCCCGAATTCAGAGGAAGTGCTCTCATGCGTCGCGTTGTGGTCACGGGAATGGGAATGGTCACTCCGGTCGGTAACGACCTGGAGTCAACATGGGCGTCGCTCCTGGAAGGTAAGAGCGGCGTCGGGACGATTTCGCTCTTTGATGCACGCACGTTCCCGACGAGGATCGCCGCCGAGGTCAAGGACTTCCATCTCGACCGATATCGCGACGACGCGGGCCGGTGGGCCAATCATTCGCGGAATACCAAGTTCACCCTGGCCGCGGCACAGATGGCCATGGAGGATTCGGGCCTGCTCGAGTCCGGGCCCGTCCTGGACCGCGCCCGGTTCGGCGTCTACCTGGGAGCCGGCGAGGGCCAGCAAGATTTTCCCCGGTTCGTCAAGCTTGTGCACAAGTCGACGCATGGCGGAAAGGTTGCGACTTCCGAGTTCACTCGGCTGGGGCGGCACGAGCTCCATCCGATCGCCGAGGCGGAACAGGAGCCCGGAACTCCGGCCGCGCACCTGGCCAATGTCTTCGGCGCCAAGGGGCTCAACGCCAACTGCCTGACGGCCTGCGCCGCCAGCTCCCAGGCAATCGGCGAGGCCTACGAGATGATCCGCGCCGAATGTGCCGACGTGGTCCTCTCGGGAGGAACTCACAGCATGATCCACCCCTTCGGCGTGACCGGCTTCATCCTGCTGACGGCCCTGTCGACCCGTAATGATGAACCCACACAGGCCAGCCGTCCCTTTGATCGGGATCGCGACGGGTTCATCCTCGGCGAGGGCGCGGGAATGCTGATTCTCGAGGAACTGGAGCACGCCAAAGCGCGCGGCGCCCGGATCTACGGCGAGATCGTCGGCTACGGATCGACGGCCGACGCATTTCGGATCACGGACAGTCATGACGAGGGGCGAGGCGCGATCGCCTGCATCCGGGAGGCCCTGGCCGACGCCAGGATCAGTCCGGATCAGATTGATTACATCAACGCCCACGGCACCAGCACCAAGGTCAATGACTCGATTGAGACTCTGGCCATCAAAAAAGCGTTCGGGGAAGCCGCCTACCAGGTTCCGATTTCCAGCACCAAGAGCATGATGGGCCACCTGATCGCGGCCGCCGGCAGCGTCGAGGCCATCGTCTGCCTGCTGGCCATCCGCGATGGCGTCCTTCCCCCCACGGTCAACCTCGATCAACCCGATTCGGATTGCGACCTGGACTACATCCCGCATGTGTCCCGACGCCAGAATGTGGATATCGCACTCTCGAACAGCTTCGGTTTCGGCGGGCAGAACATCACGCTGATTCTCAGACGATTCACCGAGTGACACACAATGAGCCCATCCGGGCCGCCTGAGTTTCGCCCTCCTGCAACACGTGGGAGATTCGACCAGGCAGCCAGGCGTACGTGGCGATCCGATCAGGAGTCCTTCCCCGTGGTTGGCCTTTCCCTCTACTTTGACCTGGTTGCCGCGACCGCGCTTGTTGCGCTTGCATTCCTGGTGATCTTCTTGATCTATGCCGTGTTCACTTACGGGCCGGTGATCGGGCGGATCTTCGAGCTTCGCCCGGTGTTCCTGCCGCTCCGCGTCTCACCCGAGGATCTCGGCGAGGCGGTGACATTTACCACGGACGACGGGCTGGAACTCTCGGGTTCTTTCCTCGGTCGGCGCAACCCGCAGCGAGTGGGCCTGCTGGTTTTCTGCCACGAGTATCTGAGCGACCGCTGGAGCTACCTGCCGTATCTCGACCATCTCCGCGACCTCGGTTACGACGTTTTCACATTCGACTTCAGGAACCATGGCTCCAGCGCCAGCGATCCTGACTACGCTCCCCTTCAGTGGGCGACCGACTACGAGGTGCGCGACCTGCGGGCGGCGCTGGCCTGCCTGCGTGACCGTCCCGATCATGACCAGGCCGGTTTCGGACTGATCGGGGTCAGCCGGGGGGGAAGTACGGCCCTGGTCGTGGGGTCGGAGGAACCTGACGTCTGGGGTGTGGTGACCGACGGTGCTTTTCCGACCCTCGGGACGATCACGGCGTACATGTATCGCTGGGCCGAGATCTTCGTTCGCAGCCGGCGCCTGCTGGCACTCTTTCCGGGCTGGCTGTATAGCTTCCTGGGCTGGGTGAGCCTGCTCGCCTCGCAGCGCCGGCTGAAATGCCGGTTCCCCGATATCGAGACCGCAGCCCGCCGCCTATCTCCTCGCCCCTGGCTGCTGATCCACGGTGAACGAGACGCATACATCAGCCCGGAAATCGCCAGGTCGCTCTTCGATCGCGCCCGGGAGCCCAAAGAGATGTGGCTGGTCCCCGCGGCGAAGCACAATCGCTGTCGCGAGTGCGAGCCGGAAGCCTACACGGCCCGAATCACCGAGTTCCTCGCCCAGCATGCCCCGCGGCGCCCGGTCACGGCGGCGCCGAGTCTCACGCATGCGGCTATGTCCCTGTATTCCGCCGAACCGGGACGGCCGGTTGGTTCACCCAGGCTCGTCCCCAGCGCCACGGCCTCGGTCACGAGCTAATCGCCTGTCCCCGACCGCTACCGAGCCATGTTGCAGACCATCAAGTGGGTTCTCGGCGGGCCGGTAGTGAACCGCGCCCACCGGCTGGCCCGAGCCTTCCTCGACCAGACGCTGCACGCCCCCGCCGTCCAGCGCCAGTTGCTGCTTGACCAGATCGCGCGCAACGCCGACAGCCAGTTCGGGCGGGACCATCACTTCCACGAGATCCGGACCCCGGACGACTTTCGCCGCCAGGTACCCGTCAGCGGTTATGACCGCCACGAGCCATACATCGACCGGGTCCGGCAGGGCGACATCCAGGCGCTTTTCGGCGCGGGGACCCGAGTCTTGATGTTCGCCATGACCTCGGGGACGACCAGCCGGCCCAAGACCATTCCCGTGACGAACCGGGCACTCCAAGATTACCGCGAGGGCTGGACGATCTGGGGGATCCAGGCATTCGATGCCCATCCCGAGATCCTCCGCTGGGGGCTGCGGCCCATCCTCCAGATCGCCAGCGACTGGCGAGAAAGCTTCACCGCCGCCGGCATTCCCTGCGGGGCGATCACGGGACTGACCGCCTCGATGCAGAACCCGCTAGTGCGAAGCGTCTACTGCATGCCGGTTTGCGGATCACGCATCAAGGATATCGAAGCGAAGTATTACGTCGCGCTGCGGTGCTCTGTGCACCGCAATCTGGGCACGATCATCGCCGCCAATCCGAACACGATTCTGGCCGTGGTCCGGCTGGGCGACCGCGAGAAGGAGACCTTGATCCGCGACCTCCACGATGGGACCATCGCTGCGAAATGGCAGATTCCGCACGAGGTTCGCCGGGCCTTGCGGTTTCGAGCCAGCATCCGGCGCAAGGCCGTTGCAAGGAGACTTGAACAGATAGTGGCCCGAACCGGCCGTCTGCTGCCCAAAGATTACTGGGCCGACATCCAGTTCTTGTCGAGCTGGATGGGCGGTACGATGAAAGCCTACCTCCGGGGCTTTCCCGAGTTCTTCGGCGACAAACCCGTGCGGGACGTGGGCCTGATCGCCTCGGAAGGACGCATGACCATCCCGGTCGAGGATGGAACTCCCGCTGGAATTCTCGATATCCGCCACCACTATTTCGAGTTCGTTCCGGAAGACCAAGGGGACCGCGACACGCCAGAAACAGTCGAGGCGGCCGGCCTCGTCGAGGGCAGGAATTATTACATCGTTCTCACGACCGCGGGCGGCCTTTATCGCTATAACATCCACGACCTGGTGCACTGCGTTGGATTTCACGGCCACGCTCCGGTGATCGAGTTCCTCAACAAGGGATCTCATTTCTCCAGCCTCAGCGGCGAAAAACTCTCTGAACACCAGGTGATCGCAGCCGTCGAAGAGGCCCAGCAGAAGGTCGGCCTCCGACTCGAATCCTACCTTCTGTTGCCTTCCTGGGGTGAACCTCCGTTCTACTCGCTGCTCGTGGAGGCAACCGATCTGGCTCTCGGCGAATTCCCCGGGCATCTGGCCAGTGCCGTTGATGAACAGCTTCGCAGCCAGAACATCGAGTATGCCAACAGGCGCGATACCCTCAGACTCGGCCCAGTCCGCACCATCCGCCTGCCCGAAGGCTCATGGTTGGAATTCCAGAAGCGACGGCTAGCGCGAAGCGGCGGAACCGTCGAACAGTATAAGCAACCGCACCTGATCCCGGACCTCGACGCGATCGAGTCGTTCCAGCTCTCTGAACCCGTGACCTCGTGAATCGAGTTTCCCGGGCCAGGGACAACGACCCCAGTCTCGAGTTCAAGTGCCTGCCTGGCCCGAACAGGAGACGTCGCCAGACTGCGACCCGCCAAGGCCCCTGCACGTTTCCGGGGAAGGTTCACCTTGTCCAGCTCAGCATGTTGTGGTAACCGAAAAACCTTGACCGCTTCGGACTATTTTACGCCGTCAACGGTTAGGCGTGTGATTGCATTGTTGATTGTTGGTCGATATTGCACCTGTCGCCGCAATAGATAGGGCATGCCCCAGGGCCAACAGGTCGCTCAGCGGCAATGCGATCAAGGCCATGGTCCAAGGGCCGACACCGGTTGGAGAGACCGGCGAGTCCCCATGAGGGGGAGCACGATACCATGAAAACGGCAAGAGATCCCGATAGTCACAGTGCATCTCCTGGGCGTTTGTTGCCCTTGGTACCGGCGCTTGCACTTTTTTCGATGGTCAGTGGTTGTGCCGGGTGGAGTTCCTTGGGCGAGAATCGAACCGGCCTATCGGGAGCGTTCTGGAACCGTCCCGACAAAGCGACAAAGGCGCCGGCCTATGACCTTTACGCTGACGCAGGGGCCGCAGTTCCTTCCCAAGAGGCAAAAAACGCCCAACTTGCCAGCAGAGATCCGAAGGTCCATCGCAAGGGCGCGACAACTGAGGAACCGGCACCCGATCTGGTAGCCCAAGACGCCGCGACCCGATCGCCGGACGCCGCGACTCGAAGAAAGCGTGCAAAGACCGGCGACACCAGCATCCGGGTCACTCTCGGGCGACCGGAAAGTTTGCCTACTCTGAAGGATCCCGCAAAAGCTGGAGGGTCGATGCTGGCCTCGGCGGCCGCCTCCAACTGGAAACGCGGCAACTCCGCCGTGGAGTCAGAGACCGCACCACAGCCTGGCAGGTTGCGAACCGAGGACAGCGCAGGACAGAACGCAACGAATGACCTGGCCGAGCAGCGGCGAACTCCTCCCCGGGACGAAAAACTGCAGAAAGTCCTGGCCACCGCCAAGAACCGGCTCGATGCCCTGTCGACGTACCAGGTCAATATCACACGGGTCGAGCGGGTCGGCGGACTGATGCAGGCCGAGGAGGAAGTGGTTCTGAACATCCGCCGAAAACCCAAGGCCGTGCGGCTGGAATGGGCCAAGGGACCGAATAAGGGCCGGGAAGTCATCTACTCTGCGGCGATCAACGACCGGATGATGTACGTCAACTCGGGCAACTCTGCACTGCCGATTCCCCGGATGTCGATCCCGGTGGACAGCCCCCTTGCGCTGCGGAACAGCCGGCACCCGATTACCGAAGCCGGCTTTGACACGATTCTTGACAACCTGTTCAAGTTCCTCGAGCCGAAGACGGCAATCGTCGCCAGCGACGGGAAACTCAGCTACAAGGGCATCGATCGGCCCAGCGGGCTGGACCAGCCCTGCCACCTGGTGGAGCGAGTTACACCCAAGGGAGAGACCTGGCAAGTTTACCTGGATACCCGAACTCTCATGCCCGCCATGGTCTCGGCCGTTCAGACCTCCAGCGGCGAGCTGATCGAACGGTACATTTACCGCAACCTGAGACCGAATCCCGTCGAGCTCGCCTCCATCGACGCCTTCGATCCCGACAAGCGCTGGGGTGAGTCGAAGGGCTGGCTGTCACGTCTCGCCCGCGCAGCGGGCACGCCGACGGACGCCAATTCCCGACAATCGACGACGCGCTGACTGCCAAAGTGACGCACAAACGGGCAGTCGTCCAGAGTTCACACCACTGGCCGATTTCTCGATGTTGAACATTAACTACAGGTCTTGCAAAGAGTTGCTCCGATCGATAGAGATGGAAAGGTAGCCGTTCGCAGATTCGGCTCGAGGGTTGCATACAAAACCCTATCGCATTAGCCTAGTAAGAGATGCGTGATTCAAGCGGTCGGGATAGTCGCGGCAAGATCGCCTCGGACAAGAGGAATGACACTCGAGTCGCCGACGTGATCGACCAGGTGTGAGTCCGGTTCCCATGCTTGCGGTCCAGCGTTACTCGATACTCATCACTGATGACGACCCGGATGCCCGTGAGACGCTGCGCGATGTCTTCGAGCCGGAGGGCTTTCGTACTTTCCTCGCCGAGAGTGGCGAGGAGGCCATCGACATCGTCAAGGATCACGAGGTCCATCTTGCGCTCATGGATATGCATCTTCCCCGTCTTTCGGGGCTGGAGACCATCGCCATCGTGCGCCAGATCAAGGGCTTGATTCCCACCATCCTGATCTCGGCCGACCGCGATGACAACTTGCTCCGTCGCGCCCTTTCCGAGCACGCGTTCTGTGTACTCGCCAAACCGGTCAGCAAACACGTGGTCATCTACGTCGTAACCAAGGCGCTTCAAAAGTACTACAATTGAATGCGCGAGTCCGCCGGCGTCAGCTCCGCCTGTTGAGCTTTGGGTTTGCCCTTTTTTTCCCTGCGGCCCTGGCCTTGCAGCGGCCCGCCTGGCCGCATGATATACCAAACCAGCGCGTGGATCGCTCAACCCAGGCCACGATTCGCGCGGGCAAGATCGAGATCGATTACGAGGTCAGCCTCACCGAGCTGACGCTCACGCAAGACCTTCGCGCCTTGATCGGATCATTGCCCGGCGGCGAGCGATCCGAATGGCTGGCTCGTTACGGGCAGGTGACCGGCCCGCTCAACGCCAAAGGCTTTCTTGTGAGCTGCGACGGTCAGCCCGTCGCTCTTTCGGTGCGGGGCTTCGATCTGGTTGTGGAGGAGCATCCCCGATACACATTCCACCTTGTGGGCCCATTGCCCGGGCGCGGCCGGCTGTCGATCCATGACACGAATTATGCCTCCAGCGAAGGGACCAGCCGGCTGGCCGTGCGCGCCCGCGAGGGCGTGCGGATTGACGGCGGCACTCTTCCGGCGGATGTCGATCAGATTCCCATCCGGCCGGTCTGGCAACTCAGCGACGTCGAAGAGCGCAGGACCCGGCAGACGGAGATCACCTTCCGGACGACCGACCTCAGCGCATCCAGCACGGTCGCAGGCAGCACGCCCGTGGCATCTCAAGAGGTCGCGACCAGCGACGAGGCGCCGACTTCCGTAAGGCGGGGCGGCCAGACGATTCCAACCGAGCCCGGCCGGACCACTCAGCTCTCACACCTTTTGGACCGCCGGTCCGGCGTTTCATGGATCGGCCTGGTTCTGATCGCCACCGGTCTGGGGGCCATTCATTCCATCCAGCCAGGACATGGCAAGACCCTTGTGTCGGCAATTGCCCTGCGACCCGAGGCTCGCTGGTACCAGCCGGCACTCCTGGGACTGGTCACCACGTTGGCTCACACCGGCAGCGTGCTCGGGATCGCCGCACTCCTGTGGTGGACAGGCGCGTCACAGGTGGCTGCGCTGCACCAGGGATTGATGCAAGTGGCCGGTTTTGCCATAGC
>JAFAHT010000406.1 GCA_019237095.1 Planctomycetaceae bacterium | reverse complement strand
ATCTAGACATTTCTAGACATGCATGGTCCCAACCTGTCAGGCCATTGGTACCCAGCTCGGCGCGCGGCAGCGACGGCGGGCCCCTACGATTCACCGATGAACGGACCGTTCCTCGTTGCCGACTCGCTGCTGCTTTTCGGTCAACCGAATGCGCAGCCAAGCCCAGGTGCGCCTGCTTGCGTTCCAACACAAAAAATGCTGAGCATGCTTGCCAACGAGGTCATGGGTTTACCACAATCCCTGGGAAATCGGAATGCCTCATTCACTCCCGCTCGAGGTATAGCGGCGTATCCACCGATCCGCACAGGTGAGTGTCAATCCGCATCAAGACACAGAAACCCTCTATTTCTGTTCGGCCCGGCTGGCCCAGGGAAGCAGTGTCCACTTTCAGTCGTCAGTTCTGTTGAAGCTGGTTGATCTTGTTATAGAGCGTCTTCAGGCTGATTCCGAGCTCCTTGGACGCAGCGGGCTTGTTGCCGTTGTGCTTCTCGAGAACGGCCTGGATATAGCTCATCTCGATGTCACGCAAGGTTGGCGAGCCCTCGGGGATCGTGAAGTGGGGCGAGGCGACCGGCGGGTGGGCCGCGGCGGAATGCTGTGTCCGGCCTCGGGCGGAGAACTGGGTCGGCAAGTGCTCGGTATGGATCGAGCCATTGCCGGCGAGAATCGACGCCCGTTCGATCGCGTTGGCCAGCTCGCGGATGTTCCCCGGCCAGTCGTGAGCCGCGAGCATCTCGAGCGACTCGGGGCTGAACGCTGACTCGGTCATTCCCCGCCGCGCCGCGTAGCGGGTGAGCAGGTGGCGCGCTAGCTCGGCGATATCGGCCTTGCGGTCGCGCAAGGCGGGCAGGAAGATCTCGAAGGTGTTGAGGCGGAAGAACAGGTCCTCGCGAAAGAGCTCGTTCTTCACCATGTCGCGAAGATCGCGGTTGGTGGCGCAGAGCACGCGCACGTCGACCCGGAAGGGCTCGTTCTCTCCCACGCGGCGGATCTCTCCAGACTCGAGAAACCGCAGCAGCTTGACCTGCACGCTCTTGTCAAGCTCGCCGACCTCGTCGAGGAAGAGCGTGCCGCCATTGGCGACCTCGAAGAGCCCCTTGCGGTTCGCATCGGCACCGGTGAAGGCTCCCTTGCGATGGCCGAAGAGCTCGCTCTCGACCAGGTTATCGGGCAGCGCGCCGCAGTTGACGGGGATGAACGCGCGGCTGGCGCGATCGCTCTTCTCGTGGAGGCTGCGCGCGACCAGCTCCTTGCCGGTCCCGGTCTCGCCCAGGATCATGACGGTGGCCTCGGAGGGCGCGATCGTGTCGATCAGGCGTCGGACCTGCCGCATGGCCGGTGTCTCGCCGATCAGAAGAGGAGCTCCCTCGACGTTCTTGAGCCGGGTCTCCAGGGCTGCGGTCTTGTTGGACAGGTCCCTGCGTTCGCCGATGCGTTGCAGCAAGACCTCGAGCTCGGCCCACTTGCACGGCTTGGTCAGATAATCGTATGCCCCCAGCCGAAGCGCCTGGACGGCCGTATCCACGGTGGCCTGGCCGGTCAGGATGATCACCTGCGTGTCGGGGCTGATCTGCTTGATCTGGCCCAGGACCTCGATGCCGCTGATTCCGGGCATGCGGATGTCGAGCAGGGCCGCGTCGTAAGACCCGCGCTCGAGGGCGCGCAGGGCTGCCGTGCCGTCGCCGCAGACGGTCACCTCGTGGCCCAGTCGGGGCAATTCCATCTGCATCAGGTCCCGGAGGTGCGCCTCGTCATCCGCGAACAAGACCCGTAATCCCCCCTGGCGCATCTTCTCCATCATCGGCTCCTCCCTGAATAGCCTGCATCGGACCCTGTCCGGGTCTTCAGGATACCGCGTGCACCCCGCTGGCGGCGGCCGTCTCTGCCGGCCCCGCCGGGCCGTGTGATCGATCGTGGGCTGCCGTGCTCTCGGGGATCTCGGAGGGGTGAATTGGCAACCGGACCCTGAACGTCGAGCCCTTGCCCTCGCCCGGGCTCGTCGCCATGATCTCCCCGTGATGCTGGTTCACGATCCGATGACAGATCGACAGCCCCAGCCCGGTTCCCTTGCCTGCTCGCCGCCTCGTGAAGAAAGGCTCGAAGATGTTCTCGAGCACTTCTGGAGACATTCCGCAGCCGTTGTCGCTGAAGGTCATCTCGGCCATGCCGTGGTGATACCGCGTCTCGATCCGCAACGTTCCTCCGGCATCCATCGAATCGATCGCATTGACTACCAGATTGAGGACCACCTGCTTGATCTCCTGGCTGTCCACATGGGCCATGACCGCTTCCTTGGGCTGGAAGAGTATGGTCTTGCCCCGGTACTTACCGATGTGCCGGATCATGTCCGCCACGCCCTGGATCAGGCTGGCCAGGTCAGTCCGCTCGCGCTTGATGTCGTTGCACCGCGAGAAGTCGAGCAGCTTCTCGGTGATGCTCTTGCACCGGAACGCCTCTTCTTGAATCATTTTTAGATAATTCGAAATGACGCTGTGATCGGGATGGCTCGATGCGCTCAAGAGGCCGCCCAGCCGGCTCTCGAGAGCCTCGGAGCAGAAGGCGATGGACGCCAGCGGGTTATTGATCTCGTGGGCGACTCCGGCGGCCAGGAACCCCACGCCCGCCAGCCGCTCGGAGCGGACGAGCTGGCGGCTTCGCTCCTGCACCTGCTGCTCAAGATCGGCGTACGTCACGCTGATCTTGGCCGTCATGTCGTTGAACGCCTCGGCAAGGTCCTGCATCTCGTCTCCCGAGCTGAGCTCGATCTTGTAGTCGAACGAGCCCCGGGCCACGCGCCTTACTCCGAGCTGGAGCAGCCGGACGGGATACAACACCCAGCGGTGAAACAGCAGCATCAACCCGCCGAGCATGGCCAGCACCATGAGCGCCGAGGTCCAGACGATCACCCGGCTGGTCTGGTACTGTCCCCTGGACATGACCAGCACGTCGTAGAAGTCTCCGAATAGCTCCTTCGGAAGAAGCATGACGGTGTGATTCAACCGGTCGATCCGATGTTTCAGGTCCGTGGCCGGTTCGATCTGAGGGAGCATCTCGGGATGCTTGTTCACGTAGTATGAGGTGCCTCGCAAGATCGGGTTTGCCGATTCGGAGTTCGGTTCCAGCTCCTTGAGGATCGACGTCAGGTCGTCGTCGATCAGAAACGCCAGCCCCAGCTCGTCGAAGCCGCTGTTGGCCCGGTTGCCGCGAATCGTGTTCTGCTTGAGGGCGCGGAAATACGTGAGCAGGGCATCACGCGCTTCGAGCACCCGGTTGGTCAGTTCCTCCTTCTCCTCAAGCGACTCGGTTCGAGGCGCGTGCAGGCGGAAGACCCGGTCGATCAGGTCGACCGACGCCCCCATTTCCACAAGCTGATCCGACTGCGTCAGGTAACTGGTATGGAATGAATGCAACCCGAAGATCGAGCCGCCCATGAGGATCAGCATCATTCCCACGACCACGCTCAGTCCGACGATGAGCTTGATCCGAATGGGCCACCGGACCATGACGACCTCCCTGTCGTTCGGGCGGACTCGAACTCGCGCGGGGACCCTGAAGACGGGTCAATCCGGGCAGCGGAACTGCTTATACCAGAAGTCGCTGCCGGGCTCAAACCGACTCTGTGGGGGTTTTCCTGAGGTTGGCCACAAGCAAGACTCGCCTCGAAAAGCGCCGGGGTGCCCAGCCACCGACCGCTCGAGACTCGCGTTCAACCCAGGAATTCCCATGAGCGCGTCAGCACCGCAACGATCAGCGCGATCAGCAGGACGACCGAGAGCATCAGGCGGAAGGAGCGAACGCTCCGTTGAAAGAATTTTTCGCCCCCGGGGTCGGCCTGTAATCGCCGGAGGAACTTGAGTCGATTGGCGACACTGCCGTGCCTCCAGGAGCGTGCGGAAGTGTCGATTCCGTTCTGGCAGGCAACTTTGGCCAACGCATCAGAGAAGATCTGGATACCGACAGGGCAAAGCCCGGGGGATAGAGAATTTGCGGGCTCGAGACCGTGGGTGCCCTCGTCGAAATCGAAATGGGGAGGACACTCCGAGACGCCGCACGAGACGACCTTGCACCCGAACACGTCAGCCTGCCGCTCGAATCGGCGCGAGAGATGGCCGAATACCAGCCAGAAAAAGACGCCCAGAGAGCCGAGGATGAGCGCCGCCTCGGCGCACTCGCCGACCCGGGATATCTGGTCCGCGGGTATCCAGGGAAGGCCCTCGAACCAGGCCGACGGCAGCGAGAAGACGCGGGTCACCAGAGACAGCAAACCCAGGCTCCCCAGGAAGAAGAAGCCGAAGAACGGCAGATGCCGGTGTGCCACGTGGCCCAGCTCGTGGCCAAAGACGGCGGCCACCTCGACGGGACTCAGCGAATCGATCAGGGCGTCGGTGAGCAGAACGTAACGAAAGTAGGGAAGCACTCCGGTGACGCAGGCGTTGACCATGAGATGCCTCGTGTCCCAGATCAGAAGGTCATTGCACCGGAAGCCCGCCCGGCGCGCGACTCGCTCCAGGCGATTGCGCAGGGGTCCTTCCGGCAAGCTGCGCGTGGGCCAGGCCAGGCGGATGAACAGCGGTGAGAACGCCAGCACCAGGAGACCGAGAACCGCCAGCTCGATCGGCTCGGCCGCCGGGCTCTGATGCCACTGGGGCCAGAGTCGTGGACAGAGGTCTTGCCTGATTACGAATATCAGCACCACGGGCAGAACCAGCCCCGCCGACTGCCGCGCCTTGAGTGCGAGATAAGTCGGCAGTCGCGGAAATACGCGCTCGTCGTGGAGCGCGCGCTCGGCCAGGTAAAGGCCGCTCCAGGTGATGAGCTGGATGGCGAAAAAGGGGAGCAGGACCGCCAGATCATCGACCAGCACCAGGCCTTGAAGGCCCCAATTCGACAGGACCAACCGGGGCCAGCCGACCAGGTAGATAATCCAGGCGTAGATCGCCAGCCCCGCAACGGTCAGGATGCGCGAGCCTCGCAGGTAGCGCCGGAACACCCGGCCCGACGCATAGCCAAGATGGGAAACCCGCGCCGCCACCCAGCCACCCAGGCCAAACGAAAGGGCTGCAATCAGCAAGATTCCGCCGAGTGTCTCGATCAGCCGGAAAGAAACAGAAGGCCCGGGAACATCGTCCCCGGGCAGCTCCATTCCGAAAGCAATCAAGAGGGCGATAAGTAGGGGAATCGGCATGGCATACTCGAGGTGGTCCGGTCCGAGCCCGGTCGAACTTTCTGGAAGTCTCAGGCCGCCTCAGAGGTACCGACCACGATGATCGAGACGGGATAGACCATCGGCTTCGACTCGCCCTGGACCGTCAGGTTGAGCGGGACGACCACCCGCCACGAGTTCTTCTCTGCGTCGTGAATCATCGACGGCTTCGCGCCGGCACTGGTCGCGGGAACGGCGAGCATGAACAGAACGGCGGGATGGCTCGAGCCAGCGGATTCGGCACTCTTGGTCTCCAGGTGCTTCCGGGGCAGGGTCGCCAGGCTATTATCCTTGGCACCGGGCAAGAGCAGCACATAATCGCCGAAGGGGCTCACGCCAAGATGGTCGCCATTGACCGGCTGATGGCCGTATCGCAAGGTGTAGAGCCCTTGGGCGATCGCCTGATCGCGGTAGTCGTGGGCCTCGCCGTGAAGCTCGATCACGCCGAGTAACTCGCTCTCCATGAGGAAGGGAAACTGGATCACGCCCTTGGCCCCGGAGGGCTTGGACGTGGCGGGAATCGACTGGCGCAACCAGAGATCGGCGAATGGCTTTCCCTGGCCATCCACGATCCGGTAACCCTGAGCAATCAAGGCCGGGGCGATCTCGGACGAGATCGATGAAGGCGGAGCTTTTTTCAGCTCCTCAACCTTATAAGTCTCCTGAGCAGCCAGGCCGCCGGGAAGGAGCAACAGAAGAGCAGACCATCTAGTAAATGAGCGCATCGATCTCTGGCCTCAATAGTGGTTCTTTCTCAAGCACGGTCGATTTCTCACAGCGAGAAGTGGCCGACGAAGCTGCTGCGGCAGTTGGGGTCGTTCCAGCGTGTGTTCAGGCCGGTGCCCTTGAACTCGTGCCCCAGAGTGTAGGCGGGCAACACCTTCACTCCCTGCGAAAGCGGGGCGTAGGTAATCACTTCGTTGCCGCAGAAATGGTCGTTCTCGTCCAGGGGACGGGTCACGATGTTGGCCAGCCCGGCCGCCCAGAACGAGGCCCTAGGCGCGTGCGGCATGCCGTGAGCGCTGTGGGCAAGATCCGCCGCCGATACCTGATGGTCTTCCAGCTTGAGGCTCATCCGGGCCGTCTTCACCGCGACCACGTTTCTGAGCCGGGCGCCGCCAAGCTCCTGGGCCATCTTCACCAGGGCTTCGCGCTGCGGCGGGCTGGCCATCTGATCGACGATCAAGACGGCCGCGGCCTTGCCGGGTTGATCCTCGGAGAAGGTGGTCGTGCCCCGGACGGCCGCGGCGACGCACAGCCCACTCAGGTCAGTGCCCTTCCAGTCTCCCTGATTGACTTTCCACGCCATCACAGCCTCGTTGCCATAAATGAAGACCTCGGCGTTGGAGATGCAAGGACCGGTGAACACGTCGGCGGTTCGCGCTTCCACATAGTCGCCCTGCAGACCCGCCGCATTGACAACGCTCGTGCTCAAGACCAGAAGAGTTCCACACAATGCTGCCAGCGAATTCCGCATGGATGAACGCTCCCGTTGAATGGAGTGTGCGAGGGTTTCGTGGATCGACGTTGAACCCTGAATTATGCGAGTCGGAGAGATACCAAGTCAAGGCTCGGTGCGCGGCGAAGAGGACCCGGCAGAGTGATCGGGCGATCCGTCGGACCGCGATGGTAGCCAGGCGTCGTGGTTGCTAGCGGCCTTGCCCGAGCGGGTACGGGCCCCGGCCCCTGGAGAGGCAGAAGAACCATCGGCCTGCTTGATGTCGGGATCGTGCTCCGGCTGCGGCCCTGGTTCAGACTCCGGATCCAGCGCGTTGCCGCGCTGGGGTCGAGACGGCTCCGGTCCGCCCTGCTGATTCGAGCTGAGTGGTTGCAGAGAGCCAGGCAGGCTGGCTCGCAGCTCCTTGTACGCCGCCTCCAGCCGCGTCCGTTCGTCCTGGTAGGCCTGCACGCTGGCTTCGAGCTGTTGATTGGATGTCTCGAGCTGGGCGAGCCGGCGGGCGTCATCGACGGCGCGCTCGGAGAAGTCCTGGTTCTGGCTGCGCAGGGCCAGCATCTGGTCCTTCAGCCCGGCGTTTTCCGATCGAAGGGTCTGGCTCAGGCGATGGCAGTCGTCGACCTCTTGGCGGGGCGCCATGCGACAGCCGGAAGCCACAAAGGCGGCGGCAAGGACTAAGGGCGCTCTCCCCGGGAGACGAAGGGCACGAGCCATCCGTTCCGACTCCTTTCGGATACGATCAGCCATCAGCGGCCCGGAACAGGACGGGACAGGACGGGACATGAGGTGACCCGAGACGATACGACGCGACGCGACCCGTTTCCGCCAGGCCGGGCGAAAACGGGTCGTCGGGGTGGCCGATCCGGAGAATCCAGGGCATTGATAGCGGATTCGTCCCGGAAGATCAAGCCCAGGAACGGTCGTCAACTTCCGAAGATGCTGGCGATGCTGCGGACCATTCCGGAGGCTACCGGAGTGTCCTGGAAATCGTAAAGGTTGCGCATCAGGTCGACGGCGACGAACGAGGCGAAGAGGAGGCAGAGGGTCGTGAAGCAGAGCAGCCCAACCCAGACGCCGCCCCATTCCGGAGTGGCCTCACGGGAGATGACCATGGCGGGTGCCGGCCCGCCTAAGGGTTGGCCCTCGTCGGCCTGCCAGGAGGTGGCCATCTCGCTGGAGACAGCCACTTCGAAGCCGTCGTCCTCGTCCTCCTCTTCGGCGAAGGCCGAGGGAGCCATGGCGGTGGCCGCGTTCTGATCGACTTCTTCCTCATCGATCGCAAAGACTTCCGACCCGCTGTCGCTGTCTTCCAGATCGAAATCGCTGACCGCCTCGAGCTGCACGGTCTTGTCGTCGGAAGAGTCTTCCTCGACGATGGGCACGTCCACCTCGAAATCGGTGTCGTCGAAGATATCCTTCTCGCCCTTCTTCACTGCCGGGGGAGGGGTCGCGGCCATTGAGCGCTTGGCCTTGGCCGGGCCGGCCTCGTCTGTTGCCGCCTTGCCGGACTTGGCTGTTTCGGATTGATGGATCTTGATCTCATCTTCGCTCAGGGGCGCCAGCTCGATCGAGTCGTGATGTCCCAGGTCGAACGCTCCGACCTCCTGCAGGTTGATTCCCGAATCGCTGGGGCGAGAGAGATTGATTCCCGAGAGGTTCGGATCGGTCGCGGTCACGTCCGAATCGCTGGGGCGCAATGGGGTCGATTCAAACTCGTCGCTTGTGTCCAGGGCGCTAAGCTCGAAATCGCTGCCCGATTCCGGCTGCAACACATCGAAGAGATCGCTGGAGGGATTGAGCTCGAAATCGCTGTCCGACTCGGGGACCGGAACCTCGGCCGAGGACGAGGAGCCGACCATCGGGCTGGACCGGATGGCCGTCTCGCCGGAACCAGAAGCCGGCGTGAGGAAGTGGTGATCGGCGGTGTCATCCTTGATGAGGGTGACGTCCGAGTCGCTGGGCTTTCTCACGTCGGGGTCGGGCGAGGCGAGACGGACGTCCGAGTCGCTCGATCCCTTGACATTGTCCGGGACGAGGTGGACGTCGGAGTCGCTGGGCAGCTTGCCGCTGGACTGCATGCCGATGATCACGGAACTCGACCCGGTCACCGGGCTGGGGGGGACCGAGAGGTCATCGAACAGAATGTCCTGTTCGGCGGACGACTCCCCGACGAGGCGCTCGCCGCCAGGGGACTTCCTCGCCGAGAGATCCATCGTCTCGTTGGCCAGATCGGGCTTGGCCACGCCGAGCTGGAACTCGGAGAGGTCGAGATCATCGAGGTTCTCGCCGCTGGCCGCGGGGACCTCCAGGTCGGAAAGCGGCAGCTCGGCGTCGCTGCCCAGGCCGCGGCGGCGGGCCAGCTCGTCGATGTCAACCACTCGGAACCGCCAGGAGCCGCCGTCGAGGAACGCGCGGATCTCGCGGTGCTGAGCCTTGGACTTGAGATCTTCGGGACTCATGCCCAGGACGCGGGCGGCTTCTTCCAGTGTGTAAAATTGAGCCATGGAGGTAGTCCTCGCGGTCAGAATCGGCCGGTGGCGGCCGTGGTGGAGTCGATTCAAGGGAGGCAGGAGACCGCGAACTACAGCACGCGCCAGGCAGGCGGTCTCCAGGTTATCGCGTCATCGGCTGAGCCAGAGTCCTGACCATCGAATCGATCGCCGCGGGCTCTGGCGCTTGATTATTGTAGTGCTCCAGCTTCAAGTCCCATTGATACTGACGTGCCGCCTCCAGCTTCACCGAGCCCTTGGGATTGGTCGGATCGAGACGGTAAATCGCGAAGGCGTGGCTCTTCGTGTCGATCAGGTACAGCCACTGGGCCGGACCAGCAGGCGCCGTGACCATCGCCAGCGTTCCATTCGCCTCGCCACTGGCGAGCAGCCGGCCCTGTCCCTGCTGAGCCCGATTGGCGTCGAGCCCACGAACCGGCAAACCCACCTGTGGACCGCCCTCTCCCCCCGCCCTCGTCTGGGCCTCCGCCAGCGGTCCGCGTGCCCCGGCCATCCAGGAAATCGCCGCTCCCAGGATCACCCCGGGCAGACCGAACCGGGCCATTCCTCCACTGATTCGAACGAGCATCGGACAATTCCTCCGTGAATGAACGAACGACCCTGATCCCCAAGGCCACCGGATTCTCACGGACCTGAGGCCGCAACCCCGTCCGTCACCGGGATACAGGCTCAAGGCCCTCTATCGACCGACTTCAGTTTACCACACCATTCTCGGAAAAAACGCGATCGATCGGTAATTGACGGGCAAGACAACCGGTCGCTTGACACGTTCTCCCGGCCTTACTGTTAAATTCTAATGGCTGGACTGCTCAACGCAAGTCCACCTCTCCGGCAAGCCGGGCTCTGCCTCTGCCGTGCGGCCCACCTTCCACAACCCCATCCGCTGGCAAAGCGCTTTCACGAGAGACCTGGCCGGCTTCCCCGTTGCCCCCCGGCCATGACGCGAATTCTTGCCCTCCAAGACGTTGACTCCGTTCGCGACCCACCGACCCGCACGCCATGTAAATATTCGGTTAACCCGTGTCCGATCGATCACAAGCTGATACCAGGTAATGAGTTGTGGCGACGACTCCTTGCCGGCCCAGCCAACGGTGCACGTCGCAACCAGATGGCTATCAACAGGTTACGATGCGGAGATACGGGTTAAC
>JAFAHT010000342.1 GCA_019237095.1 Planctomycetaceae bacterium | reverse complement strand
AGACCCTTCCCATCGATCCCGACCCGATTCGATCGAGAATGATGTACCGACCTACCAGGAGGCCGTGCGGTTTGTTCTTCAAGAAACGTCTGGCCTGGTAAACCGTCAGCACTTCGTCCTCGACGAGCCGCTCGGCCAGGAAGATCGGATCGAGCGGGTATGAGCCTCGCAGTACCTTGTCCCGGATCTCTGCAAGTTGACGATCGCCAAGAATCCCAGAGCTGCGCAGGACGGGAATCAGATCGGCCGGCAACTTTTCCTTGGACGTCGGCCTTTCAAAAGTCGCCATCACAACTCTCCGCAACCGGCTCACACCCACGCGAACCCCGCGCCAGGCCGACCCGAGGCGTTTTCACGGATCTTGCTATGACTCCAACGCCACAATTCAGACAGGGTGACGCTCACGATACCAGATTAGCTCTCCCCCCTCAATTCTGGGGGATGGGTAAGGGTGAATGAATCCGGAACAGCGATGACATCGGCACGGGCCGCAACCCCGCGTTCACTCATCGGTGATTGATGGAAGCTCACGTGAACGACGGATTTCCTTGACATGGGCCCTGTGGGTATCAGAAAGGCCGAGTTCTTGACTCCCTCTTGCGATGCTCGGGGCCTTCGCGAGACGATGGAATGTTGCCCGGCGCTGAGCAGAGCAAACGAGAACCGGGAAAGGAAAAAGCCATGGCGGAGTCGAGCGATCCCCAGCGTCTCTTGCGTAAGTTCCAGAAGTGCAACGAATTCTTCGTCGGCATCGACAGCGACGGTTGCGCCTTCGACACCATGGAGGTAAAGCACAAGGAATGCTTCATCCCGAATATCATCAGGTATTACAACCTGGCCGCGGTCTCGAGGTATGCCCGGGAGGCCGCGGAGTTCATCAACCTGTACTCGCAATGGCGGGGGATCAATCGTTTCCCTGCCCTGATCATGAGCTTCGACCTGCTGATCGAACGACCTGAAGTGCTGCGCCGGCATCACCCCCTCCCGGCACTCACGGAGCTGCGTCGCTGGGTCGAGCGGGAGACCAAGCTTTCCAACCCCACGCTCAAGGCAGAAGTCGAGGCCACGGGCAATGCCGACCTGGTGCAAGCACTCGAATGGAGCGAGGCGGTCAATCGCACGATCGGCGAGGTCGTCCATCACGTGCCGCCGTTCTCCTTCGTCCGGGAGTCTCTCGAAAGCATGCAAGGCAGGGCCGACGTGATGGTTGTCTCGGCCACACCCGGTGAGGCGCTCGATCGTGAATGGCAAGAGCATGGCCTGAAGCCGTTCGTCGGTCTGATCGCCGGCCAGGAACTCGGCTGCAAGAGGGAGCACCTGGCTCTCGGCGCGGTGGGCCGCTACGAACCGCACAAGATCCTGATGGTCGGCGACGCCCCGGGTGACCTTCAGGCCGCCGAATCGAACGGGATCCTCTTCTACCCGATCGACCCCGGTTTTGAAGACGAGTCGTGGCAGCGCTTTTTCGAGGAAGGCCTACCGAAATTCCTGTCCGAGAACTACGCCGGCGCCTACATGACCGCTCAGATCGCCCGATTCCAGCAGTTGCTTCCCGACACACCCCCATGGCAAGGACGATGAATGTCCGGGCCTGGAAGAATCGGCGAATCTGAAAGACGATCTGCAATGATTGAGAAACGACCTACAATTGATGGGAAGGGCGGAGGGACAAGAGCTCTGCGTTGCTTCTCGAGGGGCCGGGAATGCCGCGAAACGACCGTCGCAATGCTCATCGGTACGCGTTGGCCAGGGACAAGATCCGCCTTGGCTGGTGGCAAGGTCAGCATTTCCCAACCATCTCCGCGCGGTTGCGGAGTCTCAGCGTCTCGGGAGCGCTCGTCCAACTCGAGGAGGGCGCAGTCGGCCCTGCCGGAGTGAAAGCCTGGATCTGCCTGGCCGATCAAAGTGCCACGCACTGGGTTCAAGCCGAAGTCGTTGAAGTTTGCCCGGAGCTACCAGAGACACCGTGTATGGTGCGGCTCAAGTTCCTCGATGCATTTCCTTATGAGTCCTTCAAGACGGCGGTCTGGGATGATGAGCTCGCGCGAGGGAAGCCCGCATGGCCCGGTGCCGACGACACGCCGCCTCCGTGCCAGGACGAAGACTCCGCCAGGGCAACGAACCCCGTCGCGATGACTGAGCGGGAGCCCATCCGTTTCTTCTTGCAAGTTGACGCTGAGACCGTTGCGTCAATCCGTCGCGGGCCCGAAATTGCAGACTTGGCCTCGCCGCATCCCCCGACGCTGTTGGAAGCCTACAGAAGCCAGATGGTTTCTGCCGGCAAGGTCGCGTCATTCCCCTGGCTGGTGGTGCTGTTGATAAGCCTCTCTGTCTCGATCTTGCTGGGACTTCTTGCCATGGGACAGATGATAAACTTGCGGAGACTCGGAATCATCCTGGGGCTGGCCGAATAGCACTGGGCCAGGCGGATTCGGACCCGCTTAACGGGGGCTCGATTCTTGCTTGCAGACACAGCGCCCGAGACCGCTCGTTCACTTGAACTTCTCGGGATCGGTCGTCAAATAGTACTCCCGGATTTCCTCGGGACTGAACAAGGGATCGGATGCGCGTCGTGGACCATCTTGCAGGAGGTAAAACATGCACATCGCGCGGATCGGGTTCTTGAGCGCGAGGACGGCATCTCGAGTGGGTGGATCGACAAATTGATTGTTCTGGAGCAATTTCATATCAGCACCGATCCAGTCGAAATCGCGCGGCAGCACGAGCCGCTGGTCGCTCAGAGCCCGCGCGGTGGCAAGAGTCTGGTTGCCCAGCAACAGGACAACCGCGAGAGAGACCATCACCACCGCGACCTTCGACAGCCGCCGTGATTGGACGGCCCACTCGAGTACCTCGCCCAGGAGCAAAGACGCGACGAACACCAGAGGGATCGCCCGGCGCACACCGGTCGGGGTTGCGATGCTGTAAAGGCCGATGGATCCCAGAGCAAGCAGCCAGAGCGGCCACCAGGTGAAAGCCTTGCGGCTTGACGCATAGACTCCCTGAACCAGCAGAGGCAAGAGCAGTACTCCTCCCAGGGCAGGACTGGTTGAGAAGAAGTAATAGCTGTGCGGCTTATAGAAACACTCATAGAGCAGACGCAAGAAGAGGACGGGGGCGCGCGCCAGCTCGAGCGTGCCGCCGCCGCGATAGGCGTGGGATGTGTTGACCCACCAGAGCGAAGGCAGTGACAGTACTGCGAGGAAGACCCCAACCGCGGCCAGCGCACAAATCAGGGATCGCCGGTCACGGTCGCACCAGACGTGCCAGCCGATCAGGCCCAGGACCGGTACAACGAACGCCGCGCCGCCGCCGTAAACCAGGATGCCGAACCCGAGTGAGGCAGCGGCCAGCGGCCAGGTCCAGATGCTTCGGCCGTACGCCAGGTAGAGTGCCAGTCCTCCGAAGAGCAGTTCCAACCCCGCTTCCATCCCAATCCAAGAGAAGGAAGAAAAGCCTGGAAACAGGAAGATGCAGAGCCCTGAAAACGTGCTCGCCGCGAAGCCAAGACCCAGCCTGCGGGCGAACAGGTAGGTCAAAGGACTGGCCAGAGCCATGAGGACGGCCTTCGTCTCTCGTCCGTACCAGAGGCCCGGATCGGGGTGAACCGCGTGAGCCAGAAAGTAGAGGATGTGCCCCCCGAGATTGGTATCGTACCGGCAGTGTTGCAGCCGTAGCCGAAGGAAGACCACGTCCTTGAACGCAACCGAAGCCTCTTCACCAGTGAGCCAGAACTGCGCATTGGCACACTGGACAAGTGCGCTGTTGATCGCGAGGCCCACGGCGAACAATCCGAGGCACGAGCAGAGCTCGGCAACAGGCGAGCATGCAGGCGACTGCGGCAGTGGTTGCCCCGGCAAGGTCGCCATGGGGTGGGCGTCTCCTGGAGAACGGGTGGGCTGAACCGAAAGAGCCTGCTGGCGGCCGATCCCTGGCACGCCGTTCGACCCGTTTGGGGACCCATCTTGTTGCCGGCCCCGAGGGCTGTCAATGGATCTCAACCTGGAGCGCAAGCGGGGCGAGTTGCTCTGGGCTTGCCTTGATCCTCTGCCGCGTGCTGCAATTGAGAAGGAAACGGCCGGGCAATATTCGATAGTTGATGGCAGCCCGATCGCCCATGGCTCCGCCGAACAAGGCCGATCCTTTCCTGTACACCGCCGACTTCGACCTTGAAAGGATCGATCGAACCATGTCCGCTCGCAACGTCGTCGTCGCCCAGTCGGGAGGGCCGACCTGCGTCATCAACAACTCGCTCCGCGGGATCGTCGAGACCTGCCGGCGGCATCCCGGGACCTTTCGCACCATTTACGCCGGACACTTCGGCATCGAGGGCGTCCTCAAGGAAGAACTGCTCGACCTCTCGGCCACACCCGAGGAGGAGGTCGCTCTCTTACGGACCTCGCCGGCAGCCGGTGGGATCGGCACCTGCCGGTACAAGCTCAAGAAGGGCCAAGAACTCGACTTCGAGCGGGTCGTCGAAGTGCTCAGGGCTCACGATATCGGCTACTTCTTCTACATCGGCGGCAACGACTCACAGGACACGGCCCACAAGTTGAGCAAGCTCGCACACGAGCGCGGGCTCGACCTGGTGGCCACCGGAGTGCCCAAGACCATCGACAATGACCTGGGCGACCCCGAGTTCAGGTTGCTCGACCATTCGCCCGGCTACGGCTCCGTCGCCCGCTACTATGCCCATTACATTCGCCAGGCTAATGAAGAGAACTCCGGGTCAGCGCCGGCCGACCCCGTACTGGTCATCCAGGCCATGGGCCGGAAGATCGGCTTCATCCCGGCCGCGGCACGGCTGGCCGATCCCGACCGCGGAATGCCGCTGCAGATCTACCTGACCGAGTCCAAACTGACCCTCGCGCAGCTCGGCGAGAACGTGCTGCGGCAACTCGAGACCGACGGCCGTTGCATCGTGGTCGTCAGCGAGGGGTTCGATGTGGGCGATCTGGGAACGACCCGCGACAATTTCGGCCACGTGCAGTTCAGCTCCAGCCAGCAGACGGTCGCCCAGATGGTTGTCAACTACCTGAACGCGCTCGAGTTCCCCGTGCCGGGCAAGGCGCGTGGCCAGGTTCCCGGCACAGACCAGCGCAACGCCATCGCCTATGCCAGCGTCGTCGACCTGGACGAAGCCTACGGCGTCGGCTGCCACGCCGTCGACATCGCGCGGCAGGACGGCAACGGCTGGATGGCCACGATTCTGCGCGATCATGGCCGGTCGGGCTACAGCGCGCATTGCGATAAAGTGCCGCTCGAGCAAGTCGCGAACTCGGAGCGGCTCTTCCCGGAGCGCTGGATCTGTTCCAGCCGGATCGACGTTACCGATGAGTTCCTGGACTATGCGCAGCCCTTGATCGGCGCGGATTGGGTGAGCGTGCCGACGGTCAAGGGGCTGCCGCGATTCGCGCGAATCACCCGCAAGTTCGCGCCCAGGAAGCTTCCTGAGTACGTCCCTCAGACCTATCGCAAGACGTGATTCGTCGCCGCGGACAGCAGACTCCTGAAACGACCTTCAGGACGGCTCGTCAGAGAACTCGATCCCGCGGGGCTCATGCCCGAGATACCAGAGCAAGCACATGGACGTCAGCAAGATCCAGGTGCTGTAAGGAAGAACCAGAGTCTGCACCAGTCGGCCGGCCAGTCCGCTGCTCTGGGACCAGTTCGATAATCGGATGAGCACCCCTCCCCGAGGAAAATTGAGCACCAGCACCAGCCCGGTCGCAACCGCTTTGTACATGATAGCCCTGCGATGACTCTGATCTCTGGCCCTGTCCACACAGTAAAAGAGCGGCAGGGCCAGGATGACCGAGTCGTAGCTTCGATGATAGAGAAACACGCAAGAAAAGAGGCAGAGCAGGACCGCAAGCCGCAGCTCATCAATCGGACGGACCCGAACCAGGAATTCCCTGAGCAGCCCAAGACCAATGACAAACAGGATGCCCAGTTGCAAGAGCGAGATGCCCCCGTGATTTCGCAGGCCCAGGCAGTAGAGCCAGTGCTCCAGACCCAGCATGTCGTCGTGGTAAGGCCCGGAGAAGGAGTAGTCGTTGATTTCTCCGACCTGACGCGCCTCTCTGATGTTCTCGAATTGCCCGGCCACCAAACCGGCAAGCCGGTCGGGAGGATAGAGACAGAGGCAAAGCAATGTCAGCACGGCGGCAAAGGCGATCCACGCCTTCCAGTGTCTGCGGCCGAGCAAGAGCAGCAGGAAGGGAAACGGCGTGAC
>JAFAHT010000290.1 GCA_019237095.1 Planctomycetaceae bacterium | reverse complement strand
CAAAACCTGGGATTTTTCGGCCCTGTGGGTTCGGCGAAAGCCCTGATGAGGCTCCGTTTGTCAAAGAACTTTTTGCGACCTACTTAGGTCAGGCTTTCCAGCTTGACTCTGGGGCGATGTCAGGCTGGAAAGCCTGACCTACTTCCTTTGGATCGTAGTTTATCTATGCCTACCGTGCTGGACACCTTGCTGGTCTCGATCCGAAGTGCGGCGGACTCCAACCACGATGACGCCGTGGCCCCGGCTGTCGTCCTCTGGACCGACGACAGACGCGAATTCGGGCGTCTGTTGCCTCGCCTTCGGCTCGCGCTGCCCCAACTCCTGACTCTGGGACCTCACGACCCGTCCACGCGCACCGGTCCGGCGATCTGGCTCCGCTGCGTGCTGGCGGGCAAGGTGGGCGAAGTGTCTCTTCCTGCCGATGCCGTTCCGATCATCTACTTGGCGGGGGTCAACCGATCCACATTGCGCGCCACCGACGAATGTCCCCCCGAGCTGAGCCCCCTGGCTGAGCTGCAATATCGCGGAGTTTTCTGGTCTCAGAACAACGGCAAGGACTGGACGGTCAGCGCATTCCTCCAGGCCGAGAAGGGGGGCTTGAACCTGCGGATCGCACGCGACAGCGCCACTCTGGAGGCAATCCATCGCGCGTTCGATAAGCTGGTTGATGAACCCATCGCGGATCTGTTGGAAAAGTCCAAGCTTCGTCCGCTTGACAGCCACGACTTTGACAAGCTGATCGTCGATGACCCGGTGGACGACCTGCTGACATGGCTTTCTGATCCTCAGGGAAGCCGACAACGGTGGGAACTTGGCCGGTGGGAGGCCCTTTGCAGCCGGGGTAAGACGGAGTACGGGTTCGACCCGCTGAAGCACGGTGAACTCGAAAGTGCCGAGAGGCTGGGGCGACATGCCAAGCCGGCGTGGAAGGCTGCCTGGAATCGTTTCACCAAGGCCCCAGGGCGGTATCCCGGCCTCGTGGCACTGCTGAAAAGAGCCAAGCCCAAGAGTGGAGACCTGCTAGAAAAGTGCGCGGTCGAGTCCTGGCCGCAGGACAACGAAGCCGAGGAAGCAAAGCTCCGCCAAGCCCTGAATGATTTGACCAAGCTGCCCGTTCCCGCCGCTCGAAAGCGAGTTCTGGAACTCGACCAGGAACACGGCATGAGGCGCGACTGGGTCTGGGCGAAGCTGGGGAAGACTCCCCTAGCTCATGCCCTGGACGCGATGAATACCCTGGCGACGGAAACCGCCATTCCCCTGACGGGTGCCACGATCGATGATGTGATCCAGAGCTACACAACCGCAGGATGGGCGGTCGATGCGGCGGTTCTTGATGCACTGGCGGCAGTCTCGTCCCAGGACGACCGTGCGGCAGTTAGCCGGGCGATAGGCCATATCTACAACCCCTGGCTCAGGGACCTGGCTGAACAGTTCCAGGAGCGGTTCAAAACCAAACCCCTGCCGGGGCGCGAAGTCACTCGGCTGCAGGAGGCTCACCCTGGCACCGTAATCCTCTTTGCTGATGGGTTGCGGTTCGATGTCGGGCAAAAGCTCAAGGCTCTGCTCGAGGCCAAGGGGCTGACCGTCCAACTCCGACACCATACCGTGGCACTCCCTTCGGTGACCCCAACATCCAAGCCCGCCATTTCTCCCGTGGTTCGTCAACTCGCGGGCCTGACGGCCGGAGAAGAGTTCCGCCCCTCGGTGGCGGCGAATCAGAAGGACCTCACCATTGAGCGGTTTCGCAAGCTGCTCGATGAGTCGGGATTCCAGGTGCTCACCGACACGGAAACAGGTGAGCCGGAAGGGCGAGCCTGGGCCGAGTATGGCGACCTCGACCAGACGGGTCACAGGGAGGGGCTCCTATTGGCGCGACGAATTCGGGAGCTGCTGGCGGGGTTGGTGGAACGGATTGAATCCCTCCTGGCAGCGGGATGGCAGGAAGTGCGAGTCGTTACGGACCACGGATGGCTGCTGGTCCCAGGGGGGCTTCCCAAGGCCGACTTGCCCAAGTACCTGGTCGAGACTCGCTGGGGTCGGTGCGCCGTGGTGAAGCCGCACGCCACGGTCGATTACCCTTCGTTCCCCTGGTTCTGGGCCGAGGATGTGCGCGTGGCGTGCCCCTACGGCATCGACTGTTTCGTTGCAGGCAAGGAATACAGCCATGGCGGACTGAGTGTCCAGGAATGCGTCGTCCCGCAACTGACGATTCGGCGTGGTGCCAAGGCGGGTAGATCTGCGAAAATCACCCGGGTTCGCTGGGGCGGGCTGCGGTGCCGTGTCACGGTCCAGGGCGAGTTTGCAGGCTGCCTTGTGGATCTTCGAGATAAGCCCGCCGATCCCTCGTCGTCGCTGTCCGGTGCCAAGCCCGTGGGCAAGGACGGGACCGTGGCGCTGTTCGTCGCGGACGACAGCCGCGAGGGCACCGCGACGAACCTCGTTCTCCTCGATGTCTCGGGAACCGTCCTGGAAAAGATGCCGCTGAACGTGGGTGAATGATGGGCATGATCGAGCTGGACCAACTGGATCGAAACGCGGCGGATGCCTTCGACGGGTACATCGTCCGCAAAGACCTTGTACGCAAGTTCTCTCGACAGTATCCCGTGCCGACTTACGTGTGCGAGTTCCTCCTGGGCCGTTACTGTGCGAGTGTGAAGGAAGACGAGATCCAGGAGGGCCTGGAGATCGTCGAACGGCAACTTCGCGATCGCGCCGTTCGTAGCGGCGAGCAAGAGCTGTTCAAGGCTCGCGCCCGTGAATCGGGCCCGGTCAAGATCATCGACCTTCTCTCGGCTCGCCTGGATGCCAGGACCGATTCCTACCTGGCCACATTGCCCAGCCTGCAACTCAAGGACGTGTGCATCGAAGCCAAGCTCGTGAGCGAGAACGACCATCAGCGGCTTGCTCAAGCTGATCTACCCATCACCCGAAGAAAAGGTGCCCGACGAAGATCTGGAATGGGCCATGCGACTGGCGATGGAGGTTCGTCGCCGCGTCAAGGAACAGCAGAAGAGGATCGTCCCCGCCGAATTCCGCAACACCCAGTTCAGCTACACGCTCGGTCAGGATGGCATCGAGAAGTTCGTTGTGACGCCGGAACTTCAAAGCGAGGATTCCATCGGCAGAGACCCACTGCCTCCTGGCCAGGTCTGGGGAATAAGTCCCGGCGGCGGGGAGGCTGAGGGCTCTGGCTTGTTCCGCATCGAGGTCACAGAGGGACCAGGCAGCGGAGTCCGAATCCTCAACCGCCCCGCGCCCCCTGCCTTCGCGGAGAGCGTCAAGTACGCCCAGCAAAACCTCTACACACGCGCAGCCGAGCTGGTCGGGGACCGCAACCCCCGTGAGCACGAGTTCTCGATCCAGCTCCGTGCCTTCGACGCCTCCAAGAGCGGTATTTCCCTCGGCGTCGCCGCTGTACTCGCAATGTGCAGCGCACTCCTTGGCAAGAGCCTTCGGGGCGGTCTGGTGGTCATTGGCGGGATCAACCTGGGCGGTTCGATCGACCCCCTTCACAACGCCATCGACGTGGTCGAGCTGGCGGTTGAAAAGGGCGCCTCGGTGATCCTGATGCCTGTCTCGGCCCGGAAGCAGCTCTTCGACCTCTCGGACGACATGGCGACGAAGGTCAACATTCTGTTTTATACCGAAGCCCGCGAAGCTCTCATCAAAGCAATTGCTGATTGACAATCAATGTTATATGAACTGATGTGAATTCATTAGGGCCCTCACCCCTTCGTGGTCGACCGCTCGGGTACCGCGCTGTGGCCCCATAGGACCGCTGACCGCTTCCTGTGGGTGGGTTCATGGAGAAACCCCGACAGGCGACATGGATTACGAGAGATGGGGGTGCGGGTCAAAGGGTTCGATTTCGCAGTGTGCATCTGGGTGTTCCGACCGAACACGTTGTTTGGCATGCCTTCGCCTTTGGGTGACG
The DNA here is from genome assembly GCA_019237095.1 of Planctomycetaceae bacterium. Classification (GTDB taxonomy): domain Bacteria; phylum Planctomycetota; class Planctomycetia; order Isosphaerales; family Isosphaeraceae; genus Aquisphaera. The sequence goes on along the minus strand of JAFAHT010000290.1, from coordinate 8,705 downwards.
AGGGGGCCGCGCCAGGCAACTCACTCTTGGTCCACTCAGCCTGCCTGGTCACGCTGGGGTCGCGCGCTTGAACGCGTGTTTCGAGGGCCTACGGATCGACCCCGACGACGCCTAGCTGCATTTCCGCAAGGCCGTCCTGCACCGCAAGGCGGGCCAGCCGGCCGAGGCCGAAGCCTGCTGGCGACGGATCTGACGCTCAAGCGTCCCGACCAGTTCTGTAGCGTCGACCAGGGCATCTACGGCCACCTCACCCTCCGCAACCTCGCCGTCCGGCAGAGGAGCGCGGCGACCGGGCCGAGGCCCGGCGGCCCTGGAGGATGGTCCTCGAGGCGTGTCCAGGCGACGCCGAGGCCATGGCGCGCGGGGAAGCAGCGCAGTGAATCGAGGAGCTTGCCCGTAGGCAGCGTCAGCCCGATGCCCTCAGCTTCAGCCAGGGACGTTTCCAGAGACACACCGCCAGTCCCGCTCCGACAAAGAAACGGCCCTATCTCAGCCCTTGGGCCGGCTTGACTGGCACGCTCTTCTCGAATAGAGTGTGAGTTTCCGCGATTGCTGACACTCTCCTCCAGCAGCAGGGCAGCGATTGAGCCTCCCGCATGTGAGGATTATGGTTCGCAACGGTTTGAGGACAACAGGTTTATGCCCCGGAAAAAGTTTGGTCGCAACCGCAAGAATCGCTGTCGATTTTGCACGCCTGAAGGCTGCCCTCGTCCGGCTTATGTCGATTACAAGGACATCGGTCTGCTCAAGAAGCTTTGCACCAACCAGAGCAAGATGTTCTCTCGCAAGCGCAGCGGCAACTGTGCGGCGTTTCAGCGAGCCTCCAGCGCGGCTGTGAAGCGTGCGCGTTTCATGGCTCTCCTGCCGTACGTCGGCGAGTAACCCGGTTGGCCCGCTTGCTCAGCGACTACGGCCTGCCTGTGCAAAGAAGTCGCGGAACTGTGTCTCAATGACCCGCACAGGCTCACCCAGCCTGTCCTCCAGAGATCGGCCCGTGCTCCGCTTGATCCGTCCCCGGTACGCATCGCGTACGAAGTCGAGGAAGGCATCGCGGTAGGTTCCATCATTCCACTGCATGAGGAAGACCGCCAGCGCCATGGCCTGCTGGTAATTCGCATGGATGCGATCGGCACGATTGAAGGAGTTCTGGTCGAGCATGAGGAACTGCTCGAGCGGCAGGAACCTGCCGTCAGAAAGCGACTGCCGAGCCGCCGCGAGTCGCTCCCCGACCAGGCCGCCGACCTCGAGCGAACCGTCGGACTGGGGCGTCACCGTCTCAAAATAGGTTCCCAGGCCCTCAAAGACCCAGTAATTGCCGACGTTCTTCGTGTAGGCATTAGGACCAGCGGTCTCGAAGAGAAGCTGGTGCGAGACCTCGTGGTAGAGGGTCGCCGTGACGGGAAGCTGCCCGTCGACATCCCGGAAAAAGTAAGCAACGGCGCGATTGCCTTTACCTGGCCTGGGCGGATTGTAGTAGCCCAGGCTCTGGTCAATGTCGTCACCGGTCGAAAGCCTGAGGTGCTCGACGTACTCGTCCTTGGTCGCGAAAAAGAAGATCTGATGCAGTCGGTAGGACGTTTCGCCGGTCAGCGTCGGAGAGCGGAATCGTCGGGCAAGCGGCAGGTTCTCGCCCACGAGGTCGGCGAGCAGCGTGAAGAAGACGTCGTAAAACGCCTCGAGCCTGCGGGCGAACTCGATGGCCTCGCCGAGTGGGACATCGCTCTGGATCTCGAAGTGCTCGGTGGCAATTTGCCAGGGGTTCTTCCAGTTGGACCGGAGCCGGTCGGCTTCCTGTGCGGGCAGCCAGCGAACCTGCTTCTGACCGCGGACAGAGTAAGCGGGTAGCTCGCCCCGGTCGAGGTGCTGGACCCAGTCAGCCGGAACCCAGCCGAAGATGAGATGATTGACGTTGCCGTCCTTGAGCTGGCGGACAGCGAACGGCCGTGCCCAGCCGCCCTCGTAAGGTACGTAGCCCAGAAGCCTGCGCGCTTCGGGGTGGTCTGGCTGCCGCTGGAGGACTTCGCGAAGACAGACCGCGGCATGGGCATAAACCGGCGGTCTGGCCGTGGCAGCCCGCTTTGCCAGGTCAAACAGTTCGGACGCCGTCCTGAAGCGGACTTGCTGAAGCTCCGCGAGCCAGGCCTGGGCTGCCCCTTTCCCTGTCGGCTTCCCGGTTCCGCTGCTCACACTGGCCAGCCCTCTACCCTGGGGAGGAACGACCTCGGGCAAAGGTGTCACCCGGCTGGCACCATCGCGCGGCTTGGTGCGTGGAAGCAGGCGGCGCACCTCCGACCGAGCCTGTGCCATCCCGTCGCCGCTCAGAGAAGCGGCCAGACTTTCCAGGGCTTTCGCCTCCCGCTCCTCGATCGCGCGTCTGGTTTCTTCCAATTCAACCGAAACAGGCGGGCCGGTCGCCGGAGGCGGGACCTGAAGCACGAGAGAGAGGCCGATCGTCCAGGCGATGGGAAGCATTGTGATCATTCCCTCTTCATGTTCAAAGCCGAACCCAAGGGAGGGCCGACTACGCTCCTGAGTGCAAGGATATTCGCTGCCTCACAGCACTCCCGCCAATCCTTTTGGCTCTCGCGAAAGCGGGTGCTCTGGGTTGATCTGGACGGGTGCGGCGATCCGTCGCACAATGCCGGTCGCGATCGGCAATTCCCTGCTCGACTGCGATTCCCGGGGGAAATGAAAGGATTGGGTGGATCATGGTGCTGTCGCGTCCCCGCATCCCCAACGTGGCTCTCCTGGTCGTGGGATTGCTTCTGGGTTGGGGTCTTGCGAACATCCGGCCCACCCAGATCCGGGCCGGTGGCGGAGACCGTTCCGGGGATTCCATCGTCGTCACAGGTCCTGTCCTGATCCGCTATGATGAAGGAAGCAAGGTTCAAATTCCACTCGAGGCCATTTATCTTCTTGATTATAAATCGGGCCGACTTCTGGGAACGGTTCCTTCGCTCCATGGAACGGTTGGAAGCTCCCGCTACCTTGGGACGTTCGCCGAGCGCGATCTGGTCGCCGACTTCAAGATCGACCTGGATGACGGACCGCGGCCGCATTTCCTGATGACCACCGGCGCGCTGGGCAGCTACAGTGCGGGTTGGGCGCCTCTCTATGTTTTCGAGACGACGACCAGCCAGCTCGTGATTTATCGCATCCTTCAACAGACGGTCGGGACGACGGACAGCACTCGGCTTGAACTGGTCGAGAAGCGCTTACTGGCCAAAGGCGAAAGGCCCGCTCAGTCTGGCCAGTAAGACCGGCCACCGCTGAATTCCGGCACAGCCGGACGACCATCAGCAATTCAAGCCAGCAACCACGAGGTGTATCCCCTAGAATGCGGGCGAGCCGGATCCTGAAGCTCCCTTCGTGCCGGGACGGCCTCTCTGCCCGCCTGCGGTCGCACCGCTGGATCCAGATCCTCCGCTGGCCGCGGCGTCAGCGCTACCGGATTCCTCGGTCAATATCGGGGCCTGGCCATAGGGACGAGCCTCCTGGTGGTTCAGCAGCCAGGTCGCTCGTGGGTCAAACACGCGCACCGGAACCCGCTGGTTGCCGCTGCGCCCATATTCACCATAAGGATCACGCGTGCCCGATCCATAGTGGGCGAAAATGCCGCCGGTGGCGTACTGGAAGAAGCCAAGCCACTGGTGATCAAGACCCATGCCGAATGGCGGTTTGTACTTGTAGTCGATGGCCCCAAAGATCTTCTTGTGCACCGGCGCGGTGTGAAATGCCAGAACCAGGATCGACAGGGTGACCAGCGACGTGGCCAGGGCGAAGAAGAGCCGGCCGGCGTGGTAGATCGGGACGGGAAATCGCACCATCGCCGGCGCCAGGGTTTCGGTGGTCATACGCAAGATCATCACGGCGACGCAGAAGATCGACAGCAGGGAAAGCGTGTCGGAAAATCCCCAGCCGATGCCGGTGCTGTCAATCAGCTTGGCCAGCGGCTCATAGAAGTTGAACGCGATCAAGCCGCCGAAGACGACGTTGAAGAACATCAGCGCAGCGCCCCAAAGACCCTCGCCGGACAGGGCGTAGGTCAACAGCAGGATCAGAAAGGCCATGACCAGGTCGATGGCAAACTTTGGTACGGACATGGATCTACTCTCGTGGTTTGGATAGAGATGTCGCCGCCGCGGATCACCACTCTTCGACCCGTCCGGCCTCGTCCCGCGACCCGGATCCTTGTGCCAGGTTCCCGTACGCTCACTTCACAACGCGAAGCAATTCTTCGATCGATGTCCGGCCCTGGATGACCTGGCGAAGACCGTCTTCCTGGAGATTGATCATCCCGTTCTTGCGAGCCTCGGCCTTGATCTTGTGGATCGATGGATTCTCGCGCAGCAGCTCCCGCAGAGGCTCGGAAATGACCAGCAGCTCATAGATACCGGTGCGGCCGAAGTATCCGGTCCCGCCGCACTGCTGGCAAACCTGCTCCGGATTGTCGGGCCGGCGGTAGAAGACATCGATCTTTTCCAGCGGCAGGTTGGCCTTCCTGAGAAACTCGGGCTTGGGTTTGTAAGGCACCTTGCAGGCTTCGCAGAGCACGCGGACCAGGCGCTGGCCCAGCACGGCGGTCAGCGCGGCGGAGATCATGAACGGTTCCACCCCGAGGTCGAGAAGCCGGAACAGAGAGGTCACCGCGTCATTGGAGTGAACCGTGGAGAAGACCATGTGACCGGTGTTGGCGGCCTGGCAGGCGATCGTCGCGGTCTCCTGGTCGCGGATCTCACCGATCATGATCACGTCGGGGTCCTGCCGCAGAATGGACCGCAAGGCGATGGCGAAGGTCTGTCCGGCCTTGGTGTTGACCTCCATCTGCGTGAGGTTGTCCATGTGGTATTCGATCGGGTCCTCGACCGTGATGATGTTTCTCTGGTAGCGATCGATCTCGCGGAGGGAGGCATAGAGTGTGGTCGATTTTCCCGACCCGGTGGGGCCGCAGCAAAGAAACATGCCATGGGGCTGGGTCACCAGGCTGCGCACCTGCTTGACGATCTTGGGACGCATCCCCAGGTCTTCGAGCTTGCCGATCGCGCCCGAGTTGTCGAGGATTCGCATCACCAGTTTCTCGCCAGCCTTCGAGCCCGAGGTGGCAACGCGGAAGTCGAGCTCTCGGGCCTGGAGCTTGGCGCCGAAAGAGCCGTCCTGGGGTTTGCGCTTCTCCGAGATGTCCATTGCCGAGAGCACCTTGAAGACGTTGATCACTGCATCACCGGTGGGCCGGTCGAACGGCTCGGCGGCGTGCAGGATGCCGTCGATCCGGTACCGCACCGAGAGCTGTTCGGTGGTCGGCTCGAGGTGGATGTCGGTGGCGCGGCGCAGGACCGCGTCGTACACCAGCTCCTTCGCGGCCATGAACGACCGGGATTCCTCGGCCCGATGCACCCGGCTGGGGTCCTCCTTGGCCGTGCCGGCACTCTTGCCGACGAATGTGATCGGCGGCCCGGCTCGGTCCACCATGGCCACGTCCCTGTTGAACATGGGCCTCAGGCCCAGCTTCAGCAAGAGGCCGTTGGCGACCTCGCCCAGGTGATAAGGCGTGAGCACCTTCTGGTCGTCGGGAACCGTTTGATTGCGAACATACGAATATACCAAGATCGGCACGAAGTACGCCAGTAAGAGCAGGGCCAGGCTCAGAGGGTAAATCGGGATCGCGAAGATCAGGATCAGCCCGAGCACCCCCGAGAAAAAGACCACGCTGTTCCAGAGCGCGAACTTGACATTGTTCAGCTCCTTGGTGTCGTGCTCGACCCAGTCGGTGGTCCACGTCCAGAGCAGGTAGATCACGACCACGGGGATGAACTTGTAGAGATTCAGATAGAGACCCGGGCCCCGCAAGACGTTGGGCGACTGGGCCAGAACCGGGGCGAGGAGCTCTGCGGCGTCGGCCCCGGCGACAGCGCCGAGAATCGTCAGGAGGACCGTCGCGAGCACCAGGAGCGGGCGAATCATTAGCGGACCTTTCTTGGGAGCATCACCTCGAGCCCAGGCAAAGTGGCGGCAGGAACGACAGCCGGGCCGTAACAGCGACCCCGCGCCGGCCGCCCTGTCGTTCGGCCCAGCGCTCCGCGCCGCTTGAAACGATCAGGGCGAGGCAGAGCGGAGCGGCTCGACGACCCTCCGGCAAATGCGCCCTTCGAGCTGCCGGCACCCTTCGACCGAACTGATCTTGGCGAACCTTGGCTCTTACAAAATACCAGGTTGAGCGATGGTAATCCCCTTGAGCGCCATTTTCAAAGCCTCGGGGCTGGGAGCGACCTCGAAGGCCGTCGCGCGATCGACTTTCTCGTGAATCACGAGCTGCCGCAGGCTCTCGGTGAAGTCCATCATGCCCTCTTCCCTGCCGATCCGGATGGCGTCGCCAAGCTTGGCGTCCTCCTCGTTGAGAATCAGCTTCCTGACCGTGGGATTGTTCCGCATGATCTCGAGGGTCGGAACACGCGTCGTCCCCTTGGCAGACAGTTCTTTCGTCGTTGGCAAGAGCTTCTGGGCAATGATTGCTTTGAGGTTGAACGCGAGCGACTGCCGCAGCGATGAATGCATCTCGCGCGGAAACAGGTCGAGAAGCCGGCCGATCGTCGAGGGGGCGGTCCCCGCGTGAATCGTACCGAACACCAGGTGCCCCGTCTCGGCCGCGTGCATGGCCGCGCTGAAGGTGTCGCGGTCACGCATCTCGCCCACCAGGATGACGTCCGGGTCTTGCCGCACGGCGTGCTTGAGAGCCACGTCCCAGTCGATCACGTCGATGCCGACCTCGCGCTGGTTGATGATCGACTTCTCGTCCTTGAACGTGTATTCGATCGGGTCCTCGATGGTGACGATGTGCAGCCGCTCGCGCTCGTTCATGTACTGGAGCATCGCAGCGATCGTCGTGCTCTTTCCTGACCCGGTCACACCCGCGAGGATGATCATTCCCTGATCGTACTGGGTGATCTCGGCCAGAACCGCTGGGAGATGGAGAGCCTCGAAGCTGGGAATCTGGTTATTGACCCGCCGCGCCACCAGGCTGAGCCGGCCGCGCTGCTTGAACAGGTTGACGCGAAAGCGGGTCTCCAGATCGCCGTCGAAGATGATATGGGCAAAGTCGACGCCCCCTTCCTCGTCGAGGATTCCCCGCTGCCGCGGCGTGAGCAGCGGATACATCAGCCGCTCCATGTCGGCGGTGCTGAGCGGCGGAAGCTGCATTTGCCGTATAACGCCGGCCAGTCGCAGCGAGGGAGCGCATCCGACCTTGAGGTGCAGGTCCGACCCCTCGTATTTCATCACCATCCGGAACAGCTTGTCCGCCTCAGGCTCATTGGTAAGGCTCTCCACCGAAGTTTCCCCAGCGGTCGACATGGCTCGCATTCCTCGGGATGCAAAGGCGGAATGAAAGACGATGATTCTGGGCTGCAGCCTGATTCTCGATCGGTCGACAACGTCCCTTGCGGCTGGCTTGGGAAATCATCACTCCCGACTGGCCGCGACCACGGGAATCCCGGCCGGTGACGCGTCGGCGCGCTCGCTCGGTAGGACCAGCCGCACCGGCACGCCGTGCCGCGCCAGGTATTCCTTGGTCGCCGCGATTGAGTACTCACGATAGTGGAAGATACTGGCGGCCAGGGCCGCGCTTGCCCCCGCCTCGGCCAGCGCCGCCCGCAAGTGCTCGGGATTCCCGGCCCCGCCCGAGGCGACCACCGGGATCTCCACGGCCTCGACCACCGCGCGGGTCATGTCCAGATCGTAGCCGTTTTTCGTGCCGTCGGCGTCCATGCTGGTCAGGACGATCTCGCCGGCCCCCAACCGCTCGACCTCGCGTGCCCAGGCCACGGCCTCCAACCCCGTCGGAACTCGGCCGCCGTTAATGTGAACTTCCCAGACCTCGCGACCGTCACGCATGACCCGCTTGGGGTCGATGTTGACCACGATGCACTGGCTGCCGAACTTGCGCGCGGCCCCATGAACCAGATCGGGGTCGCGCACGGCGGCCGAGTTGATCGAGACTTTGTCGGCGCCCGCCTTCAAGAGAGCCCGGATATCGTCCAGGCTGCGGATCCCCCCGCCCACGGTCAACGGCATGAAGCAGACCTCGGCCGTGCGCCGGACCACGTCCCAGAGGATCTCGCGCTCTTCGTGACTGGCGGTGATGTCGAGAAAAACCAGCTCATCGGCTCCCTCGGCGTCATACCGCGCAGCGACCTCCACCGGATCGCCGGCGTCACGGAGGTTGAGGAAGTTCGTTCCCTTGACCACCCGGCCATGGTTGACATCAAGGCAAGGGATGATCCGCTTGGCCAGCATGCGCAGTCCCATCGCGGCACGCCCGTCGGCAACACGCCGCCCGGCGCGCTCGAATTCCTGTCTGTAACCGAAGGTTACGCTCCGATCCTCGGAAGGACTCCATTATATTCTAAGAAACCCGGGAGATTGATCCTAGAGGCTGATGAAAGATATCGTTGGAGATCCTGGCTGCCTGCCAGGGCAACTTGCTAAAATCAAAAATTGTCCAGAAGTCGGGGACATGTTCCTCGGTTTGCCCGAAACGATCAGGAACCCGGCGATCGACGTGAGATCCACGATGATGCGGTCGATTTCCGCCAGGCTGTGCTCCGAGCCGTGAATCTGGGTGATGACGCCGACACCACGGGTGCCGTCTGCGGCCAGCTTGCCGGCGCCTGGTTCGGTGAGTCGGGAATCCCAGCCGAATGGAGGAACGA
>JAFAHT010000393.1 GCA_019237095.1 Planctomycetaceae bacterium | reverse complement strand
CGGCGCTCAGGCAGTTGCCGCGCTGGCGTACGGTGTCGAGGGCGTTCCGGCCGTGGACAAGATTGTCGGCCCGGGCAACCTCTTCGTCGCACTCGCCAAGAAGCAGGTCTACGGAGAGGTCGATATCGATAGCATCGCCGGGCCCAGTGAAGTTGTGTTGATCGCCGACGCATCGGCAGATCCCCGGTATGTGGCGTCCGACTTGATCAGCCAGGCCGAGCACTCGCCGGGTGTGAGCATCCTCCTTTCCTGGGAACCTGCGCTGATCGACCGGGTTGCCGTCGCTCTTGACGAGCAGCTCGGATGGCTCGGCCGAGGCGACCTGGCGCGCGACAGCCTGGCGCGTTTCGGCGCCTTGATTCAGGTACGCGACGAGGCCGAGGCGGTCAGGCTGTCAAATCTTTTCGCCCCCGAACACTTGCACATCTCGACCATCGAACCGCGCAGATTGCTCCCCGCCCTGACGAGCGCAGGGGCGATCTTTCTCGGTCACCACACCCCCGTGGCCGTGGGCGACTACGCGGCCGGGCCATCACACGTACTGCCCACCGGAGGGACCGCGCGGTGGGCGTCCGGCTTGTCTGCCAATGACTTCCTCAAGCGCTCGAGCCTGATCTCGGTCACGCGCGACGGCCTGGCCCGGCTGGCCCCCGACGTCCGCCGGCTCGCCGACATCGAGGGGCTCTCGGCGCACCGCTTCAGTGTCGATGTCCGCCTCTCCGATCCTTCCCAGTTCCCAGGTTGAGGATGCGATGGCCGGCGCCGAGTCCCCTGCCTCTGGCGATGCGATTCCCGTGCTCGATGTGACGGTAGGATCGCAGCCGGCGTTCTCGATCCGGCCGGCCAGGCCCGCGGATGCGGCGACGATCGCGAACCTGGTGTACGAGCTGGCCGTCTATGAGAAGCTGGAGCAGTTTGCCCAGGCCACCCCGGATGATTTACGCTACCACTTGTTCGGACCGCGTCCCTATGCCGAGGCGATTGTGGCGGAGATCGACGGCGAGCCAGTGGGATTCGCACTATTCTTTCCCACGTTCTCCACGTTTCGCGGTCAGCCGGGGCTCTATCTGGAAGACGTCTACGTCAAACCCGTGCATCGGGGCCGGGGCATCGGCAAGGCCCTGCTGGCCAAGCTGGCGAAGCTCGCAATGGACCGTGGCCTGGGCCGGCTGGAATGGACCGTGCTGAACTGGAATTCGCCCGCGATCGGCTTTTACCGCAGTCTGGGCGCGCGGCCGCTGGACGACTGGACGATCTATCGGATCAACGACGGCCCACTTGCCGAGTTGGCCGCACTGGCACCGTCGGAGTGAACCGCACGACCCTTGCTTGGAGTGGAGTGGCTTCCAGGAATGACCTCCTCGTTTCGACCGCACATCGTCCGGCTGGCCGGCTACGTGCCTGGCGAGCAGCCCCAGGGCGGCGGATACATCAAGCTCAACACCAACGAGAATCCCTACCCACCGTCTCCTCGCGTGCTGGAGGCCCTCTCCCGTGCCCTGACCGACCGGCTGCGGCTTTACCCCGATCCGGTGGCCACCGAGTTCCGCCGCGCAGCGGCCGCCTTGCACGGGGTCGAGCCTGACATGATCCTCGCCGGCAACGGCTCGGACGATCTTCTGACCATCCTGACACGCTCGTTCGTGGGACAAGGCGACCTGGCTGCCTATCCGACTCCCAGTTATCTGCTCTACTCCACCTTGATACGCCTCGAAGACGGCCGTGAGCACGTGGTGCCCTACACGCCCGAATGGATGCTGAACCCGGCCGATTTCGACCAACCCGACCTGAAGCTGGTGTACCTTGCCAACCCCAACAGTCCCTCCGGCACCTCGCTGTCCCGGCGCCAGGTGGCAGAACTTGCCTGTGCCCTCCACTGTCCGCTGGTCGTTGACGAGGCTTACGCCGACTTTGCCGAGGAGCATTGCATCTCCCTGGTCCGCGACCACCCCAACGTGATCGTCACACGATCCTTCAGCAAGGGCTACAGCCTCGCCGGAATTCGCCTGGGATACCTGGTCGCCCATGCCGCGATCGTGGATCAGCTCCTCAAGGTCAAAGACTCATACAACTGCGACGCCCTCAGCCTGGCAGCGGGCGCCGCCGCGCTCGAGGACCAGGATTATCTGGGCCTGACTCGCTCCAAAGTCGTGGCCACCCGCCGCCGGTTGACGGCAGCCCTGCGCGACCTGGGCTATACTGTACCGGACAGCCAGGCCAACTTCGTCTGGGCGACGGGAGGCCCTCCCGCCAGGCAGACTTTCGAGCAGCTCAAGGAGCGCCGGGTTCTCGTTCGCCTGATGAGCTATCCGGGCTATCCGGCAGGTCTCCGCATCAGCATCGGCACCGACAGCGAGATCGACCGGCTGCTCCAGATCCTGACCAAACTGGATCGAGCCCCGGCCGCG
>JAFAHT010000217.1 GCA_019237095.1 Planctomycetaceae bacterium | reverse complement strand
GGAGGTGCGGACGTTGCGCGTGCGCAGGGAGGAGGGTGGCTGGCAGCCTCGGACGCCAGCGATGGCGGCGGGACTGTCGGATCACGTCTGGTCCCTCGAGGAATGGCTCGCCTTCCCAGCCTTCCAGTCAACCTAGGACACCACCCAGAAGCGATTAGTCGTGATTCTCGATCTCGAACGCAAGGGAGAAGGTGAGTTAGGGTAAGGAATGGCTGCGCACAGAAAGTTGTGGCATAAAGGGTTACAACGCTGCGCTTTGCTAACTAGGAAACTCGGGCGAGCACGAACTCGCCGACTTTCCAGAGTATCGTGGCTGGAACCGGCCTCGGCGCACAGAAACCTGTTATCAACGCTGGCACTCAGCCGTACCTCAGCGCCACAAGCTCAACGATCAGCAACCTTTCGTCTGGTTTTTCACCATTCAGGAGACGCTGGCCGTCACGCTGAATGTCAAGCTCGACCAGATTATACTGATCGCTGCGCTGAGAAGTTTAAGTCTTCCCCCAGGGATTTAACGGTGCAGGCATGTCCCTGGCGCCCGAAAACCCCTGATTTTCAGGGGTTTTTAAGCTGTCTCGGGTCCGAGCCTCGGCAAACACGTTGGCAAAAAACTTAAACCTCTTTGCGCAGCGGTCAGTAATTACAGCAGCACGACGACTCTCACCTCGGTCCCCGTCCCCGAGCCCTCGACTATGGCGATCGCCGGCCTCGGCGCGCTGGACATGATCGGCTACGGCCTGCGGCGACGCAAGGTCCTGGGCGCTTGAGCCCACCCCCCCAAGCTATGGCTCGAATGAGCTAGACTCATTTGCTGGGCAACGTCTCAGCCCTCGGCGGCAACGGCCGGCGAGGATTTTCTTTCCTAAGGAACCCGTCGAGACCCGCGTCCATGTCCGTTTTCTAGGCTTCACTTCGGCCGGAATTGTCGGGCCTACTGGCGATGCATGTCCCAGCCTTGTAAAGCCCTGGGCTAGTCTATTTGTGCAACATACCCCTTGCATGCCCGCGATTGCTTTTTCATACTGGGTTCCGATCTGTGCCCGAGTTTCTCGCTTAACAATGACGATCACGGCCTCGTATGGTCGCCAGGCTGATCGGCGGAGTTGGGTTGGGATTGTGTGAAGACGGGTTTTTTTCGGTGACGCTCAGCGGTGATCGCAAACCGGCAACCCACGGGGACGGAGTCTGCGCGGACCGGAGAGTCGTCGGGTGCTTTCCGCGGCCCGGCCGGGAGTTCCACACGCCTCTCGTCCCCCCACCGATCGCGAGGGAAAGACGCGCCGCCGGCGAATCGCAGGATTGAGACCACGGTTCGGGCGGCCACTCCGGGCAACCTTTCAGTTCTCGTCGGGTTCTGTCTCAAGTTCATCTCCATCCACCCGAATCACCCCATCGAGGAATCGAGTCATGCCGACCAAGGTCGCGGAATACCGGGCGCGAGCCCACGCCGCTGTGAACTATCGGCTCCGGACGATCGCGGGGGGACGGTTGGCATCGCACTGTCGCCCAACCGCGATCGCGATCCTGCTGACCGAGCGATGCAACGCCAGGTGCCTTCATTGCGACATCTGGAAGAACCGGGGGAAGGAAGAAAGCCCCTCGCTCGAGCAGTGGAAAACCGTGGTGCGCGACTTGCGCCGCTGGCTGGGACCGGTTGATATCGTGTTTACGGGGGGTGAGGCATTGCTCATGCCGTTCGCCTCGGAAGTCGTCGCCTATTCCTGCACCCAGGGACTGCTGGTTGAACACTTGACTCACGGCTACTGGCTGGATCAATCTCGCATCGCACGCATGGCGCTGGCGAATCCCCGGCGAATCACCATTTCATGCGACGGAATTGGCGCCACTCATGACAAGGTCCGCGGCCGGGAGCATTTCTTCGACACGATGTTCACGACGATCCAGACCTTGCTCCGCCTGCGCAGAGATAAGCGACTGGGGTATGTGATCAGGCTCAAGACCGTGATCATGGAGCATAACCTGCACGACGTCTGCAACGTGGCGCGGTTTGCCCAGGAGCATCGCCTGGAGGTCTTCTATCAGCCCATCGAGCAGAACTATAACACGCCCGAGGACCCGACGTGGTTCCAGCACAGCGACAACTGGCCCAAGGATCGGGACCGGGCCGTGGCCGTGGTGCAGGAACTGATCGAGCTCAAGCGCAGAGGCCTACCGATCGCGAATTCCATGCATCAGCTCGAGGTGATGATTCCCTACTTCCGCAACCCCGAATCGCTGCTCATCCTCACTCAAAGTCATTCGGCCCACGACAAGCCCTTGTGCTCGGCGTTGACAATGATCCAGATCCAGTCCAACGGCGACGTCAAGACGTGCTGGTGCATGGACCCGATCGGGAACATCAGGACAGAGCCGATCCGGCGGATCTGGGAGAGCAGGCCGCACTGGTGGAAATCCGGATGTTGCCTGGAATGCCGGATGTCGGAGGCCGAGAAAGCCTTTGTCGGGCTCACGGTCGTTTCTTGATGAACTCGATCCGTCCCCTTGGTCCAGGTACGATGCGATCGACACACGATTTGGCGCCTGACCGGCCGTACCTCTAGGAGATCCACTCGCCATGACGATCAGCTCTCCCGTCGAACGATCGCGCCCCCAGTGCGTCCGGGGAAACCGGGAGAATGGGCTCAAGAGGGTGCTCTTTGTTCTGGCGCTCGATCCGGCGGGCAAATTCGGCTCGATCGAGGAGCAAGTCTTTACTCTGAGCCGAGCTTTCCGCGAACGGAGCGGCCTGTTCTTGCCCGTTTTTTTGCGCCCGCTCGACCCGGAGTCCGCGGCCCGGTACGCGAAGGAAGGGTTGACCGTCGAGTCGCTGGACTTGAGACAGTTCCGGATCGGCACTCTACGGAGATTGCTCCACCTCGTGCGAAGTCACGAAATCGAGGTTGTCCACTGGAACTTCTATCACCCCTTGTTCAACGGGTATCTGTGGTGGGTCTCGGTCCTTACTCCTCGTGTCCAGCATTTCTATACCGATCACATTTCTCGGCCACGGGACGAACCGGCGACGCGGCGATGGGGGCGACTCAAGCGGCTGCTCAAAGGGGCCCTGTACTCGCGGTATCGTAGGGTGCTCTGCGTGAGCGACTATGTCCTGGGAAGGTCACGAGAGTTGCCCTGGATACGGTCGCAGCGCATTTACCATTTCATCAACACCGACCGTTTTCGTCCTGACTCCGCCGTGCGGCGGGATGTGCGCCAGGCGCTCGGGGTGAACGATGAATTCGTGGTCATTGCTGTCGGCTATCTGATCAAGGACAAGGGAATTGACGTCGCGGTCAGGGCGATCGCCGCATTGCCTGAGCGGGTCATGCTCTGGGGCGTTGGCGATGGTCCGGAACTGGGCAATCTTCAGACCCTGGCGCGGAGCCTGGGCCTGGAGCGACGCCTCCGGTTTCTGGGGCCTCGCGCGCAGGTGGAGCCATTCTTGCAGGGGGCAGATTGTTTCGTCTGCCCGTCGCTCTGGGCCGAGGCCGCTGGACTGGTCAACCTCGAGGCCATGGCATGCGGCCTGCCAGTCGTGGCCAGCAGGATCGGCGGCATTCCCGAACTCGTCCGGGACGAAGAGACGGGTTTGCTATTTACGCCCGGCGATCACGATGAACTGGCCCAGCGACTCCTGGGCTTACTGCAGGACGAGCAGTTCCGGGGCGTTCTGGGCCAGCGGGCGCGCAGCTCGACCCTCGAGCGCTTCTCGATCCAGAGTCAGATCGACGGATATCTCAGGCTCTATCGGACAGAACAAAAAAGCAGTGTCGTTCAAACCGTTTCCGTGGACTGAGTCAATGTTCAGGAGAATGCTCGAAAGACCGCGGTCGTTGCTCGAGGCCTGCAGAACCTCGCTCCGCAAGTACGGGGGCGGTTCTGACTATCGAAGGTGGGAAGGTTGTTCGGGGCTGTCGGCCGATTGGGATTCGCGCACCGAGCAAATCGCGATGCTCATCCCGCCGAGAACGTCCGTCCTGGAGTTTGGCGCGGGGAGGATGGTTCTGAAGCAGTTCCTTCCGGAAGGGTGCACATACACGCCCTCGGACCTCGTGGATCGAGGGGCCGGCACAGTCGTCTGCGACCTCAATGCAAGAGAGTTGCCGGAATTTCCACCTCACGACGTCGCCGTTTTCAGCGGGGTGCTGGAATACGTCAATGACATTCCGCACTTGGTCTCGTATCTTTCCAGACTTGTCGGAATGATCATCGCTTCTTATGCCGGGACCGATGAACACCCCGACATCAAAGAGCGCCGGTCATCGGGATGGGTCAACGACTACAGCTCCAAGGAGCTCCAAGAGGTTTTCTGGGCGGCCGGTTTTCGCCCTGACCAGATCGTAACCTGGAGATCACAGACGATTTATCGGTTCATCCGAGGGTAGCACCAAGGTATAGAGCCGTCTCCGGAGCGCTTCGACCGGCTAACCGTCGCCGAGCCCTGGGTCGCAAAGATCCGAAGCCTCGGCGTGAGGCCAGGCGGCTCCGTGACCGGCTTCTCATGGGGCCATTTGCCTTGAAGCTCGAGACGATCCAACTCCTCCTGCGTGTGTACCGGGATCCCTCGCGCGGGATCGCGATCATACGCTGCAAGCAAGACAACTTCGGGGACATCTTGGTCGAAGATGCAATCGAAGCGATGTTGCCGGAGATGGCAATCCAGACCCTCGCCAAAACGTCGAAAACCCAGGCGCTGGACAAGCTCGTGGGGCTAAGGCGATTCTACAAGTACTGCGCGCTGGGGGGAGGTACCTTGATCTTCGCCCCGAGGGGCATCGGATGGCTGGAGAACCTGGAGTATCTTGTTCAGCGAACGACGCCCCTGTTCGCTTTCGGGACGGGGGTCATTGATCCCGAATTCCTGCACGCTCAGCATGAGCGATCACCCGAGCGGCCTCCCGCGGATCCCGAAAGCCTGGCCGCCTGGATTGCTTGCCTGAGCCACTTCAAGTTTCTCTCCGTGCGTGGGGTCGAGTCACAGCGTATTCTGACCGAGCATGGGCTTCCCGACGTCGAGATCGTCGGTGACCCGGCCCTGTTCTATGCCCGGCAGACACTCGAGCCGCGATCGCCTGGCCGACGCATCGGAGTCAACGTTTCCGATCAGCCTCCGTTCTGGGGTGACAGCCTGCCCTCAACGATCGAAAAGATGACCGCGACGATTCGGCTGCTCGAGCAGGACGGATGGACAGTAACACTCCTGCCCACGATGCCCGAAGAGGAGCCGTTGTCCCGCGCACTCGCTGGGGAGATCGGCTCCTCGCGGGTCTCGGTTTTCCGGGACTACCTCAACGCACGGCGCTTCCTCGAGGTGGTATCGGACCAGGACCTCCTGGTCGGGGTCAAGTTGCATTCGGTGATCGCGGCGTGCTGCATGACGACGCCGGCCGTCATGATTGGCTACCAGCCGAAGTGCCACGATTTTATGCGAACGATGGACTTGGAGGAGTATTTGATCCGCACCGACCACCTGGACCTGGACGATTTGATGTCATTGATCCGAGAGGTTCACGCTGATCCGGAGCCGCTTCGTCGCAGACAGTTCACCCGGTGCAAGGTCTACAGAAGCAGGCTGCTCAATTTCCGCGATCGGGTTCTCGAGTCAGTCGGGATCGCTGCCCCGGAAAAGGACCGTTCGCTGAGTTACCCGTCAGCAACCGCGACAAACTGATCCAGCCATGCGGAGAGGAATCGCCGAGTCAGCGTCCAGCCTCGAGCCTTGGGAAAGGGCGCGCGTGATGGAAGCCGAAGACGTTCACGTGGTCGGTGCCGCGTGGCACGACGGAAAGAGGAACCAACTGCTTGCGTGACAACCTGAAAAGCTCGTAACCCAGGGAACGAAGAATCTGGGCGAGTTCCTCTGCGCTCGTTCCCGCACGCTCCAGTGCGGGTGCCCAGAACTGAACCAGGAGAGCGGGTTTGAACCGGTTCAGCGTCGAGCGTCCGCCGCTGAGCACGCGGACCTCGTGGCCTTCCACCATGATCTTTGCTGCATCGACTCGGTTGATTGCGTGGCTGCCGCAGAATGCGTCCAGCGTCGTCCGCTCGATTGTGGTACCCTCCCGGTCGTCGCCCAGTCGAGCCGCTCCGGAGTTGTCGGAACGTTCGATCAAGTTTCCAGTTCCAATAGCGTCCGATAATGCCAGTCGTTGCGTCGCGATCACGTTGTCGAGGCGGTTTTCCTCGACGTGTCCGCAAAGCCGGGCGTAGGTCGTAGGGTTGGGCTCAAAAGCGTACATCCGGCAGTCGCGATCCAGATGCGCGGCGAGGGTGAGAGCGTAAAAGCCAAAATTGGCACCGATGTCGAAGAACACGCTTCCCTTACCCAGAATCGAGCGGAGATGATGGAGCTCCCACGCGTCCTTGGCACCCAGCCAGAACAAACCGGCATGTTCATAATCCGACGGTTTAAGCGACCAGCGCAGGCCGCTTCGAACAACCTGCATTTCGCCCTCAACGGCGACGCCCATCCACTGGCGAAGCTTCTCGTGTAACCACCATTTGCGGGGGTGGTCCGGTAGGTCGGCGCCGTAGAACAGAAGAGCCCGCTGCAGCGGTGTGAGTTTCAGCATGTGGCATTCAACGATGGTTCGGGCATGCGACCTGGAACAAGGTCATCGGCGGTCCGAAAGATCTCGGTTGATAACGCTGGCGTCGGCTTGGGGCATTCGGTCGGGACAGTGTACTCGCTCTAGTCCTCAAATGCCAGAATACGCGCGCCGAATCGTGTACGTGCGGATACCACACTTCGGTGGAAACCCCAGCGCGATTCACGCTTGTTGAAAGAGTCACGCACATGGAGCTGCCGACACTGTCGTGCTGACTTGGATGGTCATCCAATGACCAGACTTTCCTTGCTCGAACGCGTTCTGCTTTGTTACGGGACAAACTTACCCGAGCACCCCCGTAAGTGGTGGCTGCACGGTCGACTTCGAGAGTGGCTGGGAGTTCGTGTCGAGGGTGAGATTGAAGTGGTCCGCGATGGGCTGAAGTGGTCCCTCAATCCGGCGGATTATGCCCGGCAGAACCTCTTTTGGCTCGGGACCAAAGATCCCTGGGACCTCTTCCACCTACGTCGCCTGCTGAAAATTGGCGACGTGATCTTCGATCTCGGTGCCAACTTCGGCTTCTACGCCCTGTCGCTCGCGACCGCATTGAACCGGAGCTGTCAAGTTTATGCCCTTGAGCCCGACCCTGCTAACTTCGAGCGCCTCTGCCGGCACATAGCCTGGAACGATCTCGAGGGGGTGATACGGGCCCACTGCCTGGGAGTTTCGGATCATCACGACACCGTCACGATGACCCGGCACGGCGAGAACTCGGGCCACACTGCAGTCGTGACGGATGGTGAGATCAAGGGCGTGACGCTGACGACGCTGGACGCGTTTTGCCAGGAGCAAGAGCTGAATCGCCTCGACGCCATGATCCTCGACGTCGAAGGCTTCGAGGAACGTGCTCTGAAGGGTTCGGAGCGGACCGTGGCACGTTTCAAGCCGCTCGTACTGGTCGAGCTTTTCCCGCCGGTCATGGAGCGCCAAGGCTCTAACCCCGAGGCGGCTGCACGGGTCTTGACCACGCTCGGCTACGAGCTCTTCGTCGCCCGCCGCCATCGCTTGGAGCCTCTTGCGGTGATGCCGGTGGGCGACCAACGCGAGAACGTTTTCGCCTTCCACCGTGACAGGTCGCCAGACTTACTGAACAGCTTTCAGGCAAAGGGCTGACATCGCACGAGGTGTTTTTCGGAACTGCTCAGTATGGCCTCGCCTGGGCCGCGTTGAGTCGTGTCATCGCTATCGGGTCAATCCGGGTTTTTCCTCGTAATATCCACCGTGGATGTGTGCAACAAGGTGGGATTAACTTGGCGATGCGAGGGCGCTGATAGGTCTCCCATGCACGGGGGGTCGTAAGCCCCGGGGTGCGTAGTCGTGGCCTTCGCTCGATCCGTTTTTTGGGTGCTAACCTAGTCTGTAGGCGGTTGTGAAACCTTCCCGCGCAACCCACGGGCACGGAGTGTGCGCGCCAGGCCAGAGTCCGCCGGGCCGATCTGCGCGTGGTGTGAGGAACGAGGGAAAGCAGGGAGTGGACTTTTTTCTGTTCATCCTCGCCTTCCACCGTGACAGGATCACCGGTGCGATCGTTTCGGACCAGGTCTTCACTGTCGCCGGAAGCGCTTTTTTCGGTACACACACCGTCAACCCATTGGGACGGGGTCTGCGCGGGCCACAGAGCCACTGGATGCCATCTTCGTTGTGGCGGAATGATCGGGAAGACTTCTCATCTGGCATGGCTGCTCGATTCCCCGGATAAGAGGAAGTCAATCCGGCCTGCCTCCCAGGGCAGCCCCGCTGGCGCACTGAATCCATTTCAGAGGTACCGACAAGGCTACTGTCGGTCTCGGTGAGGAATGCCGGAGCTCCCTTCTCCTCTCAAACCACGATCGGATTTGGGCGTGTTTCCTTGGGCCGGACACCGAAAACCAGACGGGATTCAAGACGGCAGGATGGGAATTCCAACATCGATTGGTTCGCATTCGGGCGCTTCGTTGGTTGAAACCGGCGTGGAATGATTGAATTTTCAGGCCTGAGTAGGAGACAAACATGGCGTTTTGAGTTGCGCCACTGCTTACTGCCGAAATCCAAGAGTCTGGCTCCCACTTCGGGGATGGTTCCGATCTCCCCGAATGACCACAGAACATCGTAGCAAAGTAGGACAATATTCACATGGGACGCAGAGTCCATTCCCTGCTTGCAAGACAAACCGCCGGACAAACCTCCGCCGGCATCAAGCCGCCGCGTAAGACCGAGGCCATCGACTCGGACGGTTCTTTCCTTGCGCTTGGGATTCGCCCCGTCATGCTGACGCTCGCAATCGCCTTGGGGCTTCTCCAATTCTGGACAGGCCGTTACGAGATGAATCCGGACGGCGTCTCCTACCTCGATCTCTCCGATGCATTTCTAGCAGGAGACTGGCCTCGGGTCATCAATGGTTATTGGAGCCCACTTTATCCGGCCTGTCTGGCAACAGCCCGGACCCTCTGTCAACCGTCCGCCTTCCAGGAATTCACGGTCGTCCACTTGGCCAACTTCATGATTTACCTAGGCGCCCTCGCGTCCTTCGAGTTTTTTTTGCAACGGCTGATTCGCTACCAATCAGTGGCCGGGGCGAGGCTCACCGCGAGGAACAGCTCAGGGTTACCGTATTATGCCTGGCTCTCCATTGGATACGCGATGTTCGTCTGGTCAAGCCTGACCATGATCACGACGACACTCGTCACCCCAGACCTGCTCGTTGCCGCGTTCGTTTACCTCGTTGCAGCGATCATGATCGAGATGAGGGTCCGGCCAAAGTCTTGGTTCCAACCGATCGCCATGGGGATCGTCCTGGGATTGGCCTATCTGGCCAAGGCTGCCATGTTCCCCTTCGCCTTTGTCGCTATCCTGGTCAATTCCCTGGGCCTGCGAAAGCTTCAGGCGGGATCGCGCTCGGGGGCGATCACAATGGCTGCCTTCGTTGCGGTCGGCGGGTTCCTCTTGATCCCACTCTCCATTTCGATGCATCACCCCACGTTTGGCGAAACAGGCAAGTTGAATTATGTATGGTATGTCAATCAGCTCGGTCATAATCGGCATTGGCAAGGGGAACCCAAGCACGCGGGGATTCCCCTTCACCCCACGCGCAAGCTCTCGGAGAAGCCAGACGTTTTCGAGTACGCCCATCCTATCTCGGGCACCTACCCTCCCTGGTCTGATCCGTCTTATTGGCACGCGGGGGTTAAAGTTTCCCTGTCGGTCCGAGATCAGCTCGGTGCCGTGTTCCACCATGCCAAGGATTATTATAAAATATTCGCTGATTTAGACTTTTGTATATCAGTTATCATCATATTGTGCCTGGCACAGAGTTTCCACTCCTTGATTCATCGGCTGAGGGATTACTGGTTCCTGATCGTTCCCTCGCTTGCGGTGCTGGGGATGTACGCAGTGGTGCACGTCGAAAGCCGGTTCCTCGGCGCTTTCCTGACGGTCTTGACATTGGCCTTCATGGCTTGTATTCGCTTGCCGGATGCTTCCTCATCGTCGATGATTTTCAAGCCGGCGACGTATGTCCTAGCCTTCATTTTCTTGGTCAAGACGGCAATACCGATAGCTCAGGACGCAATCAAACCACGTGCGGGCGAGTTACAGAGGGCCGTCGCCGATGAGCTGCCAAGGCTCGGGTTGAGGCCCGGAGATGAGGTGGCTTTCATCGGGGAGCCCATTTATGCTTACTGGGCGCGGATCGCGCGTGTTCGGATCGTCGGCGAAGTACCCGAGTGGTCCGTCGATGATTTCTGGACCGCGAGCCCGGACCAGAAAGCCCGCGTTATGGACCGCTTCCGAGCGACGGGGGTGAAGGCCGTCATCGCCGAGGGCGGGCCAGTTTTCGATGGTTCGGTCCCCTGGAAGAGCCTCGGCGAATCAGGACTCAAGATCGCTCTCTTCGACCAGGACCGGATTCCCCCAGGTCCGCGTCTTGGCCCTTTGCGAAACCGGTAGCCACGTGTTGTGGCGCTTCCTGATCAAGCCACAGTCCTGTGGCGAGGTCACCATGGCTCATTACCTGCTGCGGTTCCTCCAGAAAGATATGCTCTTGCTGTGGGATCGCAACTTCTTGAGTTACCAAACCGTCAGCGAGGTGCTCCAGCGTGGGGCTCGTCTCCTGGCCCGTATCAAATCGAACCTCATTTTCAAGCCGATTCGGGTGTTGGACGATGGTTCGTGTTTGGCCAAGATCTACCCCCGCCCAGCCGATCGGGAGAAGGA
>JAFAHT010000114.1 GCA_019237095.1 Planctomycetaceae bacterium | reverse complement strand
CACCGGCGGGGCATACTGGCGTGACTTTCGTGGGCGCGTCGGGTGACTCGGGAGCCTGGTACGGGCCGATGTACCCCGCGGTCTCGCCCAATGTCCTTGCTGTCGGAGGCACCTCGTTGACCCTTGCAGCGAACAGCACTTACGGCTCCGAAACGGGCTGGAGCGACAGCACCGGCGGATTCAGCGGCTTCGACAGCGACTGGCAGACTTATGAGCCAGAACCCACGTACCAGACCGCGGCCTTGCAGGCCGCTGGATTGAACTACGGCGTTCGGACGACCCCGGACGTGTCCTTCAACGCCGATCCGAACACCGGCGTGGCCGTCTACGACTCGGTTCCCAACAGCGGCCAGTCCGGGTGGTTCCAGGTCGGCGGCACCAGCGCCGCCACACCAGCATGGGCCGGGCTGGTCGCAATCGCAGACCAGGGTCTGGCCACGGGAGGAAAGGGGTCTCTTTACAACACACAGGCGCAGACGGATCTCTATGATCTTCCCAGTTCCGACTTCAATGACGTCACGACTGGGTTCAACGGCTACTACGCGACTAGCGGCTACAATCTGATCACCGGCCTGGGGTCGCCCAAGGCCAATCTCGTGATCGCCGGTCTTCTGGCCGCCAACGGCGTGTCCGGGGGGTCTGCCACGGCGCGGGTAACCGCATTGACCCCAACCCACAACGTTCGCGCAACAATCTCGCGGTTTGATGTGACGTCATCGTCGACAAGTGGAACGGGAAGTAGCAGCGGAGCATCGAGTATCGCTGGACTCTTGAGTACTGGGCTTGCGGCCAGTACCACGTCCTCGGGCACCTTCGGCTTGCAAGCACTGGTGACGCAAGTCAGCTCGACCCAGGCGCAACCGGTTGCACAGCAAGCCACAGTCGTCACTCCGATCAACCAGAGCACCGCTGCGCCACCTTCGCTGGGGCAGAGTCTGCCCCAACAACCTCAGAATTCGTCGCCAAGCCTGGCAATTGACGAATCGACCGAGCCGAACTGGCTCATCGAGGGTGCCAGAGGCGTTCCGTCGCCAACAACCGTGGAGAAGGCGGCACCGGCACCCGACCAGAAATCGGCACCGGCACCCGACCAGGAGGCGGCACCGGCACCCGACCAGATGCCGGTGGACGAGGCACCGGCTCTTCCACAGGCCCCCGCCCCGGACGAGTCGGTGGACGATCCCGCGACGGGTCTTCTTGACGAGACACTTGCACGAATCAGCCTGAGCATGGCGGCCCGACGTCTCGAACTGCCGTCAGGGCCGACCAGCGAGCCAGAGCAGGCGACCGAGACCCTGTCTGACCGAAGCGTGTCGATGCTCGCGAGCGCTGCGGCTCTCGCAGTGGGAGGTTACCGGGTCTTGCTCGGCCGGTCCGATCGCATCAAGAGACACTGGATGCCGGGCCGATTCATGTAAACCGTGGGCAGGCCTGGTGCGATCAAGGATGGGCAGGGCCGATGCCATTGAGCTCGCAGGCAGTGCTGGAAAAATGGGGTCCGATCGCGGCCGCTGACCCGGAGGGCGGGTCAGGGCCGTTTCGTTTTTGGTTCGTCGACGAGCCGAGCGGACAGGCCGCGACGCCGTCCGTCACGCACACAGTGTCAATCCCGTCGCGGATACGGCGCCGAAGGTTGATAGCCGCTGTCAAACAATCTTGACAGGGTGTGCTTTTATCTCTCTTCCCTCCCTGATTGTGTCTCCCCGGCCGAAAAACCCCCCCATCCATCCCTTCTGGTGTCCTATTCTTCTTCTCAGGAATGTCGAGTTGGCCTGGGCTGCCCTCAAGATGCAGAGTCGGATCGACGCCCTCGGCAATCGCCCCGAGGTGGAGCTCGCGAAACTTTCCCCTCAAACGATGGCCGGTTTGGCAATTCTGGCTTTAGAAGATTTTCTAGGTAGTCATGTGAAAGGTCGAGAGCTATGGGGGCCCCCGACCTTGCGGGGAAAGAGCGGATGGTTTTTTTCTGGTTCCAATAAACATGACGGACTCGCGGCTGGTAGTTTCGTCCTGCCCACCCAGGACAAGGCGCGATGACAAGGCGGCTGCGGCCTCTTCCAGAGCGCCTGCGGCGGCTGATCGGCGAACGTCTGCCGAGTTCAGGGAGCTTTCGGAAGTTGAGCGCTTGCGACTGGGAGCCGGTCCCCTGTTGCTGATCGCGGCGGTGGGACTCCTCTTCTTTGCCAAGCTGGTTCTGCATCCCTCGTGGGTTCTCTACACTGATTATTCCGATTTGTTGGCCTATCAGATCCCTCAGATGCGGTACCTGGTCAGTTCCTGGCAACAGACGGGTGAGCAGCCGTTGTGGTGCCCCTATAGCTTTGCGGGCATGCCGTTTATCCACGACCTTCAGGTGGGAGCCTTCTATCCTCCCCATCTGCTGCTCTATTACTTGCCCGAAGCGACGATTGGCCCCGCCCTGAGCTGGCTGGTCATCGCCCACGTGATCATCGCCGGATGGGCCATGTTCGCCTATGCGCGGTGCCAAGGCCTGAACCGGACCTGTGCGATGGTCGCCGCGCTGGGCTACATGTTTTCCGGCAAATGGCTGCTGCATCTCCTGGCGGCGGGGCAATATGTCGCAGTTGGTCTGGCGTGGCTCCCCCTGGTGCTCCTGCTTCTAGAACGGTCCGTGAGTCGCGGAGGCCTCCGCTTCGCCTCCTGGGCCGGCGCGGTTCTGGCCCTGGTGATCCTGGGATCGCATCCGCAGTTCACTTTCTATGCGGGCCTGCTCATCCTTGTATGGACCTTGCCCCTGGCACTCGAGCAGGCCGGTGCCCTCGGACCCGGAGTCAGAACGTGGCGCAAGATCGCCGTAGGCCTGGGGCGGTGGTTGGCAGCGGTGGGCTGGTGCTGCCTGGTGGCGCTGGCTCTGACTGCGGTTCAGCTTTTGCCCACTCTGGAAGCAGCCAGACAGACGACCCGCGGCGCCACGGGAATGCCGTGCGAAACCCTGAACGTGCTGCGAATCAACCTCTTCGGATTGGTGGGACCTGCCCCCGAGAGCCTGCCAATCATGGGCTGGGAGAACCGCACCGGCCTGACCGTGCTCTGGATCGCGACCGCCCTCATCGCTCCCATGCTGGCTCGCGGGCGGGCCCGCTTGCGGCTGCAAACTGTGATCTGCCTGGGATTGATCGTCTTCGGCCTCGGAGGGGCGCTCCTTTTCCAGTCGCTTCCCGGGTTCCGTTTGTTCCGGCACCCCGCGCGGATGTTCCTCGTTGCGGCAATCCCCGTCGCCTTGCTCGTGGGAACAGCAACCCAGGCGATGTTCGAGCTACTTCAATCTGAACCTGGGTTGCGACGAACGATGGGCCGCAGTCTAGTCCTGATTCTCTCGATCGGACTGGTATCGACGGCCAAGCTTTGCTGGCTCGGCGGACCTCCCTTGGGCGTTCCTCTTCTTATGTACTGGGGAAGCCTGGCGGCCACGGTACCTATGGCTTGCTGGCTGCTCTGGTCTGCAAGCTCGGCCGGCAATCGCTCCTCGCGATGGACAGCCAACCGGTTCCAGCTCGCCTGGGGCTCACTTCTTATCGTCGACCTCTGGGCCATGGGGTGGCCACTCGTCGATGCTCGTCCCCAAGCGTCGATCTACACTCCCCCGTCCTGCATTCGATTCCTGATCGAGCGGGGGATTGACCACGAACGCATCCTCGATCGGGAAGTGCCCGAGCACCTGGAGAGAAGGGCTCTCGGACTCGCGCTGCCAATCATCTACCGGCTCGAACCGCTCAGGGGCTACAATCCGATCGACATCCACCGGTACAAGGAGTACATCCAGTTCATCAGCGATCGGGACGAGCCCGTGCCCTCGGGCAACGGGATCTCCAATTTCCCGGTGGTCAATAAAAGCCTCCTCGACTTGCTCGCGGTGCGCTATCTCGTGCAGCCCAGTGATTTGCCGGCGATGGCGGGAGAGCCGGCCGACGTCGCCCAGGATCCGCGCTGGCAGGCGATCGCCGTCGATCTTGCGCCCGAGGCTCACCTGTTCGTCGCCGGGGGGCGACAACAACTGCCGCCGTTCACGGTATACGAGAATCGGGACGCGTTTCCCCAAGCCTTCGTGGTTCCCCGGGCCGAACCACTTCCTGAGCGGAGTCGCGTGCTGTCCGCGCTCAAGCAAGCCGACCTGCGCCAGGTCGCGTTTCTTGAGGAGTTTGAGCCGCCGGGCGGTCTCCCAGACCCCTCGGGGCGGTTCAGGCGCGCAACGATCTCCACCTACGAACCCAACCATGTCGTGGTTGAGGTGGATTGCGACTCGCCTGGCTACCTGGTGCTCTCCGATCCCTGGTATCCGGGCTGGAGCTGCGCTCTGGACGAGTATCCGACGCGACTTTATCGCGCAAATTATGCCTTTCGCGCGGCCGCCGTACCGGCCGGGAAGCATACAGTCCGCTTCGACTTCGACCCCATCTCGTATCGGCATGGTAGAGTCATCAGCGGGACGTCACTCGCAGCCGTTGCCGTGCTGGGCCTAGCCACGATCTTGAGGCGCAGAAACCGCCGGCCAGAAAAAGCGCTGCCTGCGAGCCAGTTACAACCAGGGGGCGCTCACAGCGAGATGACGGAATGAGCGCATCGCTCAGTAGCAAGCCAGCCGCCCGCGATGATCGGTTCCTGATCCTGATCCCGAACTATAACGACTGGCCATCGCTCAAGCTTCTGATCAAGAGTCTCGATCACACGATGCAGGCTCACGAAATCGAGACCGATCTGCTGATCGTGGATGACGGGTCTACCATCCCACCGGGCGAGGTTCTGGAGTACACGACGTATCAATCGCTGGGGCGGATCGAAATCCTGAAGTTGAGGCGTAACCTCGGTCACCAGCGGGCGATCGCCATCGGGCTGGCCTATGTGGAAGCTCACATTTCCTGCCTGGCGGTGGTCGTGATGGACGCCGACGGCGAGGACGACCCAGGCGATGTGCCTCGACTGATCCAAAAGTGCCGTGATGAGGGTCTGCAGAAGATCGTCTTCGCAGAGCGGACCAAGCGGTCGGAATCGATTGCATTCCGTGTGTTCTACGGGTTGTACAAGGCCCTCCACGTCATACTGACGGGCATCCGGGTGAGGGTGGGCAACTTCAGCGTGATCCCCAAAGCGCGTTTGCAGAGCCTGGTGGTGGTGTCGGAGCTGTGGAACCACTATGCCGCGGCGGCGTTCAAGTCGCGCCAGCCGCTCTGCTTGATCGCGACTCGGCGTGCGGACCGACTGTCCGGACGGTCGCGAATGAATTTCGTGGATCTCGTCGCACATGGCCTGGGTGCCATGTCCGTCTATGGAGAAATCATCGGTGTCCGCTTGCTGGTGCTGGCCTGCATCTTGATCTTCGCCGCAATGGCAGGCGCCGTGTCATCCATCATCGTGCGACTGACCACCAATCTGGCGATTCCCGGCTGGGCCACGTCCACCGTCGGCATCCTTCTGGTCATGTTGACTCTGGGCGTCATGCTGGCCTTCCTGTTCTGCTTTGTCATCCTCTCCGGCCGTCAGGGATCGGCCTTCCTTCCTTGTCGCGACTACGCTTATTTTGTTCAGGAAGTTCGTCGTTTGCGGGATTGATCGCCCAATGACTCATTATTCGTACGTTGGCACCGAACTCGAGTTGTTCTCCGCGGCGACCGTCTGGAAGTCGTATTTTCGCCGCCATATCGAGCCCTTCCTGGGCGCCGAGGTCCTGGAAGTCGGCGCCGGAATGGGGGGGACGACGAAGCTCTTGTGCACCCCACGACAGGATGCCTGGATCTGCCTCGAGCCGGACGCTGATCTGGCTCAGGGACTCAGCCAGGCGGTGGAGCGGGGGGAACTGCCTGGGCCTTGCCAGGTCGTCGTCGGGACCCTGAGCCAGGTCCCGCCCCGGTCGTTCTTCGACACCTTGCTTTACATCGATGTCCTCGAGCACATCGAGGATGATCGGCGGGAGTTGGAGCAAGCCGCCGCGCATCTCAAGCCCGGCGGCTACCTCGTCGTGCTGGGACCGGCTCATCCCCGGCTCTTCTCTCCCTTCGATCGCGCGATCGGCCACTACCGGCGCTATACCAGGTCGTCGCTCAGGGCACTGACGCCCATTGGGCTGCTCATGGTCCGCTCCATTTACCTCGATTCGATCGGCATGCTGGCCTCGATCGGCAACCGCCTGGTCTTATCGCAGTCGATGCCTGGACCGGGCCAGATCGTCCTCTGGGACAAGGTCATGGTGCGCTGCTCACGGCTGGTGGATCCGTTGCTGTTCTACTCGCTGGGCAAGTCAGTCCTGAGTATCTGGAAGCGCCCCCCGACCCCGAGCTGACTTTTTTTCGCAGGAACGAAGGAGACCCCGAGCCATGAATCGACTGGTCCCTGAGCGAAGTACCCTGTCAGCTCTCCGCCCCTACGCCTGGCTCTTGGCCCTGGTACTGGCCACCATCTTCCTGGACTGGTTCGGTCGCGACGTGGCCCCTCCCGAGCACCTCTGTCCCGATTACATCTGTTACTGGGCCACAGGCAAGATCATGCTCTCTGGCCAGAGCCCGTATGACGTGGATCTACAGACTCGGGTCCAGCACGAATCCGGGTGGGACAAGCAAAAGGATGGCCTGGGAGCCTTTGATTTCTTGCCGTACTACTACCCTCCGTGGTTCGCCATGCTGACCGTGGCGCTAGTGCCTCTGGGCTATTACGGCGGCAAGGTGACCTGGTTTGTCTTGAGCGCCGACCTGGTCTTATTGACTGGCTACCTGCTGAGGAAAACCATTCCCGGTGTCCCGCCGGCAGTCCCGCTGGTCGCAATTCCCATATTCATCTTCACCGTCGTGACGATCGTGATCGGCCAGACCACCCCATTGATCCTCTTCTTGATCGCCGTGGCTTGGAGGCTGCTGGAGGCCCGTCGCGACCGGACCGCTGGATTTGCGCTGGCGTGGCTGACGATCAAGCCCCAGCTGACCATCTTGGTGCTGCCCGGCGTTCTGCTCTGGGCTGCCCGGCGCCGACGCTGGGGGGTTGTTGTTGGTTTCGCAGCCACTCTGGCGGTGCTCGCGCTGGCAAGCTGGCTGCTCATTCCCGGTTGGCTGGGGCAGATGCT
>JAFAHT010000590.1 GCA_019237095.1 Planctomycetaceae bacterium | reverse complement strand
GTTCTCGAATTGCCCGGCCACCAAACCGGCAAGCCGGTCGGGAGGATAGAGACAGAGGCAAAGCAATGTCAGCACGGCGGCAAAGGCGATCCACGCCTTCCAGTGTCTGCGGCCGAGCAAGAGCAGCAGGAAGGGAAACGGCGTGACCTTGAGCGATGCCGCGGCCAATGCGATTCCCGCCGTGACTTCGCGCTTCCTCGCCAGAGCGTGAATCGCGGCGTAGATCCAGAGAGTTGTCCAGAGGACGAGCTGACCGGCATCAAGCCCCCAGGTCGTGGCGCCGGCCAGCAGCACGGCAAGGGTCACGTGTGCGTCACCATACCAGGGAACGCCCGAGCCGCTGGCCTTCGACTGCCTGATAATGAGCTGGCATAGCCGGAGGACCAGGAAGAGGGAGATGAGGTTCACCGCGTACCAGAGCGCAGCGGATACGCGGAAGGGAACGAGCGCGAAGAGTGTGAACATCGGCAGCGTGTTGATCGGGTACTGATTCAACATGCTTGCGTAGGGGTCCGTTCCGCGCACGACGGCCGAGCCGATCTGATAATAGGCCTCGAAGTCCCAGCACTCATAGTTGCAAAGAAACACGATCGCGCGAATAGCCAGAAAAAGAGCCGCGCCGGCTGACAGGGCGCGCTGGCCTTGGAACCGACCGTCGGTTTTCCAGATCAAGACGCATGCCACGGCCCCGGAGACGAGTCCGATGACCTTGTTGTTGATCAGCAGCCAGTAGACGATCGGGCCGACATCGGCGACGAGTGTGCCAGCAATGGCTGGGGGCAACATAGTCGGGCGGGGCACTCCAGAGGGCGGGAGAAAGCATCCTGTCCTGGGAAAGGCAGGGCCAGGGCCTTATCGATTCCGGGGCCAGTACGCGATTCGAAGGCCTTATCTTGCGATCGCCGCGCATCGCTGTCAATGAGTCCTTGCGTCTCGGCGGCAGCAGGCGAGCTTGGTCCGTAATAGCCCCTGGCCGTGGCTCTCCAGACCCGATCAAAAGGCGGGCATGAACGCGGGTCGGTCCGATGGTAAGATGGAGGACATCGATCATCGAGGCGACTCGGCCTCCGCCCCCTGGGAATCAATCATTCAGGACTCGACGACATGACTACACCGCGCGCGACAGCCGACATCGGGCTTATTGGCCTTGCCGTGATGGGCGAAAACCTGGTGCTCAACATGGCGAGCCACGGGTTCACAGTCGCCGTGTTCAACCGGACGACCTCCAAGGTTGATGGGTTCCTGGCCGGGCGCGCCAGGGGCAAGTCGATCGTAGGCACACATACGGTGCCAGAGCTCGTCTCCAGCCTCGAGCGACCGCGGAAGATCATGATCATGGTCAAGGCAGGCGCGCCGGTTGATGAAGTCATCAACGAGCTGGTTCCGCTGGTGGAGCCGGGCGACATCCTGATCGACGGAGGCAATTCGCACTACCCGGATTCGACCCGCCGAACCCGACAGCTCAAGGAAAAGGGCATCCTGTTCATCGGCACGGGAGTTTCGGGCGGCGAGGAAGGCGCGCTGCATGGGCCCTCGCTCATGCCGGGCGGAAACCCCGACGCCTGGCCGCACATCAAGCCGATCTTCCAGGCCATTGCCGCCAAAGTCGCCGACGGAACCCCTTGCTGCGACTGGGTCGGGCCCGAAGGCGCCGGGCACTTCGTCAAGATGGTCCACAACGGAATCGAATATGGCGACATGCAGCTCATCTGCGAGGCCTACCACGTGATGCGGTTCATGCTTGGAATGGAACCGGCCGCCATGCACGATGTCTTCGCGCGGTGGAACAACGGACCGCTGGACAGCTACCTGATCGAGATCACTCGCGATATCCTCGGCTTCAAGGACCCCGAAACCGGCAAGCCAATGGTCGACCTGATCCTCGATACCGCCGGCCAGAAAGGCACCGGCAAGTGGACCGTGATCACGGCCTGCGACCTCGGCGTGCCATTGACCTTGATCACCGAAGCTGTCTTTGCCCGCTCCCTATCGGCTCAGAAAGAGGAACGCGTCACCGCCTCTCGCGTGCTCAGGAGCCATACCGTACCGTTTACAGGTAACTACCAGTCAATGGTGGACGCCCTCGAGCAGGCTCTCTACGCCGCCAAGATCATCTCCTACGCCCAGGGCTTCAGCCTGATGAAGGCCATGGCGGATGAGTCGAAATGGGAGATCAACAACGGAGCCGTGGCCCTCATGTGGCGGGGCGGCTGCATCATCCGCAGCGCCTTTCTTGGCCGCATCAAGGAGGCTTTCGACCGCAATTCCAAGCTGGCAAACCTCTTGCTCGATCCGTACTTCACCGGCGAAGTCACGCGTGCCGAGGAAAGCTGGCGGCGCCTCTGCGCCGCGGCGATCACCCACGGCATTCCACTGCCCGGGATGACTTCCGGCCTGTCGTACTTTGACGGCTATCGCAGCGCGAACCTGCCGGCCAACCTGCTGCAAGCCCAGCGCGACTTCTTCGGCGCCCACACCTATGAGCGCGTCGACCGCCCTCGCGGCCAGTTCTTTCACACCAACTGGACCGGCCGGGGCGGGACGACCGCTTCAACCTCGTACAACGTCTGAGCGACGAAGCCGTCAATGCGATGACCAATCTGGCTCAGGGGATGCTCCGCGAATCGATCGAGGCCATTCGCCAGCAGGCCCGACAAGCTTCTGCCCGTTCCCGCGGCGAGACTGACGGACCGACCGACTCGCCGGCCTCGCCCGGACCAGAGTAAATCCATGCACGCTGAAGTCGCTGATTCGACCGTTGTCGCCCGCAGAATCCCCAAATCATGAGAAATCCGCAGCTTCCGAGGAAAATCGAGCAAACTATTCGTTGACTCGATGCTAGGCCTGAGCTAGTATTAGCACAGATGATCCAGGATGGAGCAAATCCCGGACGCGCCTTCGTCGATGAGGACAGCTCATCCGCTCGCCGATTCTAGCGATGTGATACCGCCTCATCTGTGTGACTGGTTCCTGAGTGCCTTGGACATCGTCTGCAGACACGGAATCGCGCCGCCTCTCCCTTGCTCAGTCGTTTCCTGGTCTTCCTAACCTGTCTCAACTCGTACCAGGGAGACCCTGTCCGATGCGACCAAAGTCGATCCTCCGAGGGGACATTTCGACCCGGTTGCTGGCGATCGTGATGGTGCTGGGAGCTTGCGTCCCGGCTCTATCGAACGAGCCGGATCCGAAGATGTACTGGGACGTCAAGGATCTCCGTCCCGGAATGAAGGGAATGGGCAAGACGGTGATGGTGGGCACCAAGCTCGAGGAGTTCGGCGCCGAGGTGCTGGGAGTGATGCGTGACGTGAGTCCGGGGCGTGACATGGTTCTTTGCCGTCTGACCGGGTGCAAACTGGAGAATTCGGGCATCATCCAGGGCATGAGCGGCAGCCCGATCTACATCGACGGCAAGCTGTTGGGCGCTGTCGCATTCGCCTGGGAGTTCGCCAAGGACCCGATCGCCGGCGTGACCCCGTTCCAGCAGATGGTGCAGTACGTGCGAGCCAATGACCGCCGGATCGCGGCCGAGTCACGTGACCTCCTTCCTGACAAGGGCATCCACGCCGCACGGATGTCAATCTTGCCGGAAATTGATGGGCTTGCCCTCGACGAACCAAAGTCCGCAGGAGAACTTGCTCCGCTGCGAGTCTCTGGTGGCGCGATGGCCGGGATGACGCCGATCGTGACGCCGCTTGCGGCGTCGGGGTTCAGTCCGCGCGCCTTGTCGGTGCTGGAGACCCAGTTGCGGCCGCTCGGAATGGCCCCGATGGTTGGAGGTCTCGCTCCCGAGCACGTGATCCGCGAGCAAGCGGGATCTCCCCTGGTCGCGGGCGCACCGCTGTCGATCGCCCTGGTGATGGGCGATTTTGATCTCTCGGGGATTGGCACGGTCACGCACGTGGAGGGCAATCGGGTTTACGGCTTCGGGCACCCGATGTTCAGTCTCGGCTCCTGCGACATGCCGATGATGACCGGCTTCATTCACACCGTCTATCCCCGCGCCAGCGTGAGCATGAAGATGGGCTCTCCGCTGCGGGTCGTGGGCGTCATCGACACCGACGTCAGCACGGGCGTTGCTGGCCGGATCGGGCTCAAGCCCGACATGCTGCCGGTGAGCGTGCGTGTCAAGACCGGCCGCTATGCCGATTCTCGGCTCTACAAGGTCCAGATGATCCGCGAGCCCGTATTGTTGCCGTCGCTCTTGATGTCGGTGCTCACCAGTGCCATCGACACCGAGGGCAACCTGCCGGAGGAGCTCACCGCCCGCTTGAGCGCGACGTTCCAGCTCAGGGGCTACGCGCCGATCACGTTGAGCGACACGTTCAGCGGACCGCGCTACACCGGGCAGACGGGGGCGGCGACCTTGTTCAGCCCGCTGGCCTCGATTGCCAATGTCCTGGTTCGCAACCCCATGGCCCCGGTGCGGATCGAGGCCATCGATTGCGAGGTCGAGATCGAGCCTGGGCAAAAGGTCGCGGTGATCGAGTCGGTCCGGCTGCTCTCCGCCACGATCGAGCCGGGCAAGGAGCTAAAGGCATTCGTGACGCTGAAGCCGTACAAGGGCGATCGCGAGACGGTCGAAATGCTGATGGCGATCCCTGACGACTTTCCCGAGGGCGCCTACGAGGTCGTCTTCAGCGACGTGGCGGCCAGCCTCCGCCGTCGCTTCAGGAACGATCCGCCGCTGGCCGAACCGCGTGACCTGGCCGGCTTCATGAAGACCATCCGGATGCAGACCGAGCCCAAGCGAACCGCCATCTACGTCCACGTGCCCACGCCCGAACGGGGCCTGGCCGTGCAAGGGCAAGAGCTGCCCAACCTTCCGGGCAGCGTCAGGGCCGCCTTCGCCTCCAAGAAGGAGTCTCCGGCCCAGCCGATTCGGTCGGACCTGATCACCGTCGGCCAGACCTCATGGGTCGTCGAGGGCTCACAGACCTTGCGGTTCACGGTGGCCAAGGATGCCGGAATCTCGCTATCGTTGAAGTGATGGGCCGTTGCCCAGCTCAACGAGGGACGAGGACGACATGAAACATCGGGTGCGGACGGAGCGGTGTGCCAGAGTGGGTCTTGCCCGGTGGCTGGGCATCTGGGTGATGATGGCAACGCTGGCGGGTGCGGTTTCCGCCTGGGCCAAGCTCGATGCCTGGCGTCAGGAGGGGTCCGCGGCGTTCTCCAAGCATCACCGCGAGCGCGTGGTGATCTCGGACCAGGGGCACGCCCGCTTGGGGCAGGCCCTGCTGCCGACCGGGCCGCTGGCCGCCGAGCGGGTGTGGGACCTTGCCCGTGCCAGTGATGGCACGGTCTTCGCGGCCACCGGCGACGCAGGCAAGGTCTTTCGCCAGTCCACCAAGGAGGGAGCCGCCTGGACAGTGGCGCTCGCCGCGGCCGATACCCAGGCGCTCGCCCTGGCCGCCACGCCCGATGGGAAGGTTTATGTCGGCACGGGGCCCGGCGGCCAGGTGATCGAAGTCACCGATCCCCAGCATCCAGCTTCCCGTCCCGATCCCAAGGTGCAGTACATCTGGGATCTCGCCGCCGACGCGCAGGGCAACCTGTTCGCGGCGACCGGGCCGGCCGGCCAGCTCTGGAAGCGCTCTCGCGACGGCAAGTGGTCGCTCGTTTTCGATAGCAAGGCAACCCACCTGCTGTGCGTCGCCCTGGCGCCCGACGGTACCGTGTATGCTGGCAGCGACGGCGAGGGCCTGATCTTCCGGATCAACCGCGAGGGCAAGGTCTCGGTCCTGTACGACGCACCACAGTCGGAGGTCCGGACTCTACTCCTGGCACCCGACGGATCACTCTACGCCGGCACGGCCGCCGAGTCGGGCGGGGGAGGGTCGAGTCGTGCTCCATCGCTATTCTCCGTGCGCGACGACGGTCAAGACCCGGGCGAGCGGAGTGCGATCGCAGTGTCTCGGACCGATCGTGGCGAACAGCCGGGGCGGCAGATCAAGGGCGCGCAGTCTCCC
>JAFAHT010000494.1 GCA_019237095.1 Planctomycetaceae bacterium | reverse complement strand
CTCCGAGTCGCCCAGCAGGTCGTGACGTCGGATCGCGTCGGCGATGAATTCGGCCGCCCAGCGATCGCCGAGATCGGTGCAGTGGGCCTCGTCACGGAAGCAATCGTCGCGCAAGCTGACGAACAGCTCGGTGCCGTCGATGGCGTGGGTCCGAGGGGAGAGATCCAGGCGCGAAGGCCCGCCGGGTCGGGGGATAGAGCTCGCGGATCATCGCGTCGTAGCCCTGGGATCGAACGGGATCCGCGGGATCCTCGCGCGGGCCTGCCGCTTGGTGGCGGTCATCTCCTTGCCCGAGAGCCCGAGCACCGGTTGCAAGACCGCGAGGAAGGCGATGACCGACCCGTGGCAGTGGTGAGCCATCTCCTCGCCGTCGTGGACATAAGCCGAGACGGTCGCGAAGGGGGGCACCTTCGCCATCGGGGCGGTCAGAGCGTCGCGGACCTCGGCGGCGGCCCGGAACAGCACGCGGGCCGCGGCAAGATGCCGCTGGCACGTCCGGACGAAGTCGAGCAGTCGAGGGCCGCGGAGACCGACTTGACACCCTCGGGATGACCCCTCTATCATGATAACCCTATGCCACCGTAGCTCAATCGGCAGAGCACCGCTTTCGTAAAGCGGGGGTTGATGGTTCGACTCCATTCGGTGGCTCTGACATAAGTCCTGCCGAGTGTTAGACTTAGCAAGCTCGTCCCGCACGGGCTGAGTCTTCGACGGGCGTGAACACCGGGGCTGCCGGGAACATGCCCATGCGTCGGATGGCTGGGGTCTGGTCGTCGAGACCCCGGGGCGACGACCGCGATCCCGCCGCCTCGACGACCAGACCCCAGCCACCCCGCCCGCACCCACTATCCTTCCCTAGAAGAGCATCTTCGTCTGCTAAGCAGGCCGCGGTCATGCTACCCTGAGCAGCATGACGGCCAAGAAGCCCCGCCCCTCCCGGAAAGGCGAGCCGTCAAGGAATGGCAGTGAGCCCAATCCCCGCCGCGGTCATCTTGGTCTTGATGAGCCTGCCGAGCGGTGAGGCATCCGGCGGCAAATCTT
This sequence comes from Planctomycetaceae bacterium, assembly GCA_019237095.1. Taxonomy (GTDB): domain Bacteria; phylum Planctomycetota; class Planctomycetia; order Isosphaerales; family Isosphaeraceae; genus Aquisphaera. Next base: position 2,137 of record JAFAHT010000494.1, on the reverse strand, counting down.
GGGTCATCGCGCCGTCTGCGGACACGAGGCGGAACGTTTGTTCCGAGAGTCGCACTGCGTGACACACTAATGTCGCGGATCGCGGGGGAAGCGGAGAGAGCTTCTGCGGGAGACCTTTATCCCGAACAGGCGGCGAGTAATGGATGCACAGCGACTGCGGGGTGCGGCTCCCAAGGTTGTAGGTCGAAAACGGGATGAAGCTCACGGGCTGCCCGTGGATCTTCAGGCGCCCATCTTCCCGCAGCGTGACGAATCCAAGGACGGCGCCACCCGAGATGTTCGAGTAGATCTTTGTTGTTCCTTCGGGCACGAGACCGTCTGCATCGATGCGCGTGATTGCGGAATCGGGCCACAGGATGAGATCGTAGAAAGATGCGGCGTCGTTTTCGATCCCGAACGCAGGCGGCTCGGCCCTGGCGAGCCAATGGGCCATCGCCCACGCCTCCTGCATCCGGATATCGCTCATCGTCATTCCGTAGAGCCGACACATCCGAATGAAGTCCAGCAGCGTTCGAGGCCGGATCACCAGCATGATCCACATGAGCGCCGCCTCGGCGGTGAGAAACGTGATCCCGCCGAATTCGTGCGACGGCCTGCGCACCACGTTGCATCTGCGACACCGCAAGATCATGTTTTCGATGAAGTCGGCATCTAGCGGGTCGTCGTAGGATTCCCTCCCCTTGATGTGGTCGGCTTGGAGCTCGAGTCTGCTTCCGCAGTCGGTGCACCGTCCTGTCTGTTGATAGATCCACTCCATCACGATTTTCATCGTGTTGCCCTTGCCGTATCTCCTCTTGAACCCCACCGAGGAAGCAAGGCTCGTTCCAACCTGCGAAGGATTTAGGTGGCCGAGGACGAGCGCGGTGATGTCCTTCCAGGTTCCCACGCCCGTCTCAACGAGTGTCTCCAACAACCCGAGCCACTGTTCTTCTGACCACTTGCTATCATGGAGGCCGAATTGGGGAACGGCGATCGTCGGTTCGGGAGCTTCGGCGGGGGTCGCCTCGTCCGGAAAATGCTGTTCAACCACCTCCGGGTCTACGTTCATGCAAGCCCCCGGTTCTTGAGTTCCCGCTCAAAGTCGAGAAGGAAGTCGGTTAGATTGATCTCAAGGGCGATGCAGATGGCCCGGAGTTCCACGACATCGAGGCGTCGTTCCCCCCGCTCGTATTTGCTGACGAAAGATTGGTCCGTCCCAAGCCGCTTGGCGAGTTCAGCTTGGGTGACGTCTGCTGCTCGGCGTGCGGCCCGGATCCGTTCGAGAAGGAGTCTGTATGGGGCTTCGTAGAGTGAACTCACATCGCCCCTCCGACCGAAGGAAGAGATCAGGATCGATCTTGCGCTTGCGAAATGGGCGGAGCTGCACAGGATGGATAATCAACGCAAAATTTCCCTAGAACCGCCCCTGTTTAACTGCCGCATCCAGCACTTGCCAAAAGTACCGAGGCGCGTATAAGATGCCAAAGTAGCTTAAAAAATGCCGTCTTAGCATATCGACCACTTGCGGTGTGCCATGAGCCGAACGATTGCCGCTGCCTCGAGCTTTCTCTCAGAATTCAATGCATGGCTCGACGTGGCCTTTAAGGCACCCATCGACCTGCTCGTCGCGGCCCAGGCCGCCATCGACGGCTGCGGCGGCTCGCGGATGTATCCGGAGAATGAGCGACAGATGCGCTTGATCGCTCTGATCAACGCCAAGTTGAAGCTCAACAAAGATCGTCTTCAGGCGTTCCTGGATGCGGCCGCGGTAAGCCGCGTGTTCCCGAACTACCACGACAAGATTGAGATTCTCGAATGTCTCGACCATGCCGACGAGAAGCGATTTAAGCGGTGGTTGGCGCAGACCCAATACGAAAAGAGTCTCTTCAGCTATTTCGATCCGGTCACGGAAAGTGAGTCCCTCGAGGGCCTTCACGAACTGCTCCGGACGGGCACGGTCAATCGCAGTGACGCGAGAGACTGCAGCCTCGACGAACGGCAAGAGGAGATATTGCGCTCGCTGTTTGGCAGCTACGTCTTTCACGCATTCCCCGCCGAGGCGATGCATCGCCACTTCAACGCGGATTGCCGGACCAGCTACCACGAAGGCTTCTACCAGCACCTACTCGCGTTTCACGCACAGGCGCTCCACCGCGAT
>JAFAHT010000492.1 GCA_019237095.1 Planctomycetaceae bacterium | reverse complement strand
GTGATGTCCGGTCCCTCGAGCCAGCCGTGGAGCTGGCCCCAGTGCATCACGTACCAGACCGAAAGTGCGGCCACAACGGCCGCGGGAAGGTAGCCCAGCGGTTCGACCGGCCCCGGAGGGGAATCCCGGTCGAGGTCGGGGGGGTCGGCGATCGAGAGCACGAGCGCGAGAGACAAAAGGGCCAGCACGACCTCGAACAGAAAGCCTCCCTGCCAGGACCACCAGGGGGACCACTCCACGGCGAGGGCGATGACGACCGGCCCGGCCGCTGGCAGCACGATGCCCGCCCAGGCGATGCGGTCCTCCTGGCCGGCGGGCAGGATGCGCGGGGCCGAGCGGATCACCAGTCCCGCGCCGATCCCGGCGAGCACGCGGCCGAGCCCGAGTAGTTCCCTAGGTGCGTGCGGCAGCGCGCCGTTCACGAGCGAACCGGCCCCCAGCATCGTCAGCCCGGCGACGACCAGCGGATAGCTGCCGTAAGAGCGCGCCAGTCGCGGCGCGACGAGCAGGGTCAGGGTGATCGCCAGTAGAAAGATCGAGTGCAGGCTGTAGCTTTCGGCCGTCACCCAGCCGCGGGCGGCAGTCATCTCGCGGAAGCTCGCGGTGTGCCCCGCGGTCGTCAGCCAGACCGCGGCCAGGGCAAACGCCGGACGCAGCACCAGCAGATCGGCCATGGCGCCCTTGACGATGCCGCGGTGGTGCCGAGGTTCACTCGTCTTCTCCATGCAGGAGCTTCCTCCCCGGCTCCAGGTCGTTGATCCAGCACAGCTCCAACCCCTGCGGCGTCTGAACCGTGACCGTCGCCCGCACGGCGGACGCGCTGGCGCTCGATTCCAGGAGCCGGGAAAGCTCCTGGAACGCACGGGCGGCAAGCGCCTCGCGATCGTCAGCAGCCAGAGTACGCCAGCCGGGCCCCGTGATCATGATCGCCGGCAGCCGAAGTTGCTTCTGGTATGTGCCAATGCCGTAGGGCAAGAGCGTCGGTGCCGGGGGAAGGACCTCGACGCTGCCGAACACGGCCCCGGCCTGGGTTTTCTGATCGCCCGCCCAGGCTGTAAACGCTCGGGCGACCTTGGCCAGCTTTGGGTCGAGGATCTTGTCGCGGGTGTATGCGGGGGGAAGATCGCCCGCGGTGATTTCCGCTCGCCGGCCGCAGCCGGTGCTCATAAGCACGGCCGCGACAACCAACGCGATGACCGGCCAGGCCCGGCTCATCGTCCGTGCTCCTTCGTGCGCTTCGCCGGGTCTGGCGCAGGGTGAAGCAAGAGCGGCGGCGACGGGTCGAGGGGCCGATACGACAGCGTGCCGACGGTGATCCTGAAAGTGTCGCCGGGTTCGAGGCTGGCCTCGCGCCCGGGCATCAGGCTGGCGTATCCGATGCCCGTGAGCAAGCCCACCCCCGCTCCAAGCCCCAGGTACGCGGGGTTCGATGGCCCGGCCTGCGCGCCCAGGCTCGCTCCGATCCCTGCACCCTCGGCGGCGAACAGTGCGAGCATCAGCCGCCGACGCATCTGGACGTTGAACCGCCGGTCCTCGAGGTCGAAGACCCACGGGACCAGCTCGGAGCGGCCGGGGGCTGCCTGAACGAGCTGCCCGAGCTCAAGGGTCACCCGGCCCGGCTTTGCGAACCGCTTGGGCGGCGCTATGTGGACGATCGTCCCGCCGATGAGCGCGGGGGGGTGCACGCCGGGCCGGACGTCCTCGGCGACCACGCGGTCGCCCGGCATGATCGCGGGCCGCCCGCTCAAGAGCCGCTCGCCGGGAGTCAGCCCATCGCACGGGATGACCTGGCGAACCCGCAGCGTGACGGTCTCGCCCGGCCGTAGCAGGGCTGTCTCTGACGCCGCGGGGGGTGGCTCGGGGGCCAAGGGCGCGATCGGGGCCTCGGATTGGCCAGATGCCGGGCGCGCCCACGCGACGCCAAGCAGCATCAGTCCGAGGAACGTCGAGCCTGGTCGAACGGGCTTCTTCACTGGACCTCCTTTTCATCACGGGAATCGAGCTCGCGCAGGTGGACTATCCGGTGGAGGAACCCGTGTCCATGACGCGGTTTGGGAGGAGCATCGACCACCGCCGGCACGGCAGCGATCCCCGCTTTTTCAATATAGTCGAGCAGCAGCTCGGTGGCGCGGAGGATGTCGAGCCGGGCGAGCTGGAGATTAATCCACGCGGTCCAGCGATTGGCGTCGCCCTGGAGCAAATCGACCTCAGAGCCAAGCACGTCGAGGCGGATCGCCTGCTTCTCTTTGTAGAGCCGCGCCTGACGATCGCGGTATTCGATCCGCAGGCGGTACTCAGCTTCCCGCTGATCCCACTCGCGAACCGCCTGCTGCCAGCGATCCCAAGAGCTACCGGCATCCTCGGCGACCTCGAGCAGCGACTTCTCCAGGTCGAGCTGCGAGCGGATGACGTCCAGCCGAGCCTGCCCGATGTTGGCCCAGAGGGAGAGATTGACGACCGGCAGGTCATAGAGCGAGCCGAAGATGAGCCCCAGCGCGATCCCGCCGTTGGCCCTCGTTGTGTTTTGGAAGCTCAA
>JAFAHT010000003.1 GCA_019237095.1 Planctomycetaceae bacterium | reverse complement strand
ACGTGGTCCGGCTTTGAATTTAGGAACCATGGGGAAGCCTCCAAGGCCCGTGTGGGACTCCGCTCTCTTTCGTCATAAGTTCTAATCTGGCAATGACAAATACCCGAGCAGTTGGCTCTGTTCTGACGCTTTTATATCAGTTCCATCTCTGTCCAATCGGTTCCACTGACGCGGAAGGACGCGGAAGAGGCTACCCACTTTGTGGCGCCAAGGAACCGTGGGTGGCCTCTTTCCCGCCCCCCCAGGGAGGCCTGATCATTACCCACATCTTTTCCGATACATTCTATGTAGGTTGGCTTGGGCTGATTTTAGGATTTGGGAAAACCTTTACGGGATTCCCTAGGGGACGGAGCCCCATGACAATTACTCATGCCATTTGGGCCAGTCAGGTCGCGGCGGCGGCCGACCTGCCCGATGAACGCCTCGATCAGCGACTTACTGCGATCTTCATGGACAAGATCGAACACCCATCCGCCTCGATCCCCCAGGCCGCAGGTAGCGCCGCCGCGGCGAAGGCCACGTATCGCTTCTATGCCAACCCACGTGTGACTGCCGACGCGCTGCGACGGGGGATCGCCACCGAAACCGCGCGGCGGTGCCTGGAGGAGGACGTTGTGCTCGTGGTGCAAGACACGACCTCGCTGAACTTTACGGGGCTGCATAGCATCCCGGAATTGGGCCCGATCGACTCGGGGGGGCTGGCGCGGGGTGTGCATCTGCACACAGCCTTGGGTGTGGCCACCTCGGGACGGATCATTGGGATCTTGGACCAGCAGTATTGGGCGCGGCCCCAGAAGGGCCAGCCGGCTCCCGAAGAGAAAGAGAGCGGCAAGTGGATCAATGGCGTCGATGCAGCTCGCGACGTGCTCTCTGCGGCGGCTGGGGACTGGCCGCTGCCGCGACTGATCCACGTGATGGATCGCGAAGGGGATGCCTATGAGGTCATGATGACGATCGTCGACGCGGGCGACAGCGCCATCATCCGCTGTGCTCAAAACCGTCGGATCGACGACCCGCTGACCAAAGCGCACGAGGCGGTGCGCCATCAGCCGGTACTGTGTCGGCAGGAGATCCTGGTACCGCGCAAGACGGGCGTCCCCGAGCGGCATGCGCAGGTTGAAGTGCGGTCGATGCAGGTGACCCTGGTGCCGGACCTCGAGAAGTACCCACACGCTTGGCCCATGACCTGGAATCTGGTCGAGGTGTGGGAGCCCGCGCCCCCGCCCGGCGTTGAGTCGGTGCATTGGCTGCTCTGGACGCTCGAGCCGGCGGCGACCGCAGCCGAGGCCCTGGAGGTCGTGCGGAAATACACGTGTCGGTGGCCGATCGAGGAAGTACACTTGGTAATCAAGAGCGGCTGCCAGGTGGAGAGTTTGCAGCTGGAGACATGGGAGGGACTGGAGAAGGCTGTGACAGTCAACGCGGCAGTGGCGGCGCGGATTGTGTCGCTCCGGGATCTGGCGCGGGAGACCCCCGAGGCACCGGCGCTGGGGGTCTTGGACGAGGATGAGGTTGAGGTGTTGGTCTGCCGTTTTGGGAAAGGGATGAAACCATCGGAGCTGACGATCGACCAAGCGGTGCTGTGGATCGGCCGTCTGGGCGGGCACCTCAACCGCAAGAGGGACGGGATGCCAGGCGTCAGGACCTTGTGGCGCGGGCTTCATGATCTGACCTTGCTGGTAGCAGGCTTCCAAGCCGGCAAAAGACTACGCGAATAGTTGTGGGTAATGATCAGGCCCCTGGCAGGGGTGGGCGACGGGCTTCGATTCCTCTCCCCGCGCTGACAACACTTCGGTCCGCGCTGGGGGCGTTTTGTCTGTGCGAACTCCGCGTTTCTCAACAAATCTCAACATTTTACGATCCATCTGTTCAGGCCATGGAGACCCGGCTCGGCGCGCGGCAGCGACGGCGGCCCCCGACGGTTCACCGCGGTAGTACCCACGCCCCACGCCTCCAGCGGCCAGTGGCCAGTGAAGACGAAGCGAGCGCGTGCTCGGAGCTGCGCCTCGGTTGTCACCCGGAAACGACCGTCATTGAACCGTGCCGGTCAAGGGGGCTCTGGCCACCGAGCGGTTCCGTTGTGTCGGATGATCGTACCTCTCAGGTGATCGCCTCCTGTCCGGGGCACGACCCCGCTCGACAGCATGCCGGAGTGGCTCCAGAAGTTGTTGCCGTTCTCACCGACGACCCACTTTATCAGCTTCGCCCAGGCTATCCTGTTCCGCGGGGCGGGGCTCGACGTGGTGTGGCGGGACTTCGCCGCCTTGGCTGCGATTGGAGTGGTCCTGTTCACCCTGGCGCTGGCGCGGTTCCGCCGGAGGGTCACGGAGGCTGGGTCCTGATCGAAGTGGACCGATTCACGGCTGCTGCTTGTCCTGAACCGGTGTATCGTCGCCCCAGAATTGAAGTCTCCTTAAACCCTGCACTCGGCTTCGGCCGATGTTTCCGTCTGTGCGGATCGTGCTCGATTTGCCGTGGGTGATGTTCTCCTGCGGGAAGCTGTGAACGGACACACACGGCGGAAGTGACGGATGACCTGGCGACTTCCACACGTGCATGATGCCCACCGAATGCCTCGACCTCGCCATTGGCGATGGCCCGCACTGGCCGGCCTGGCTGTCGCGGTCTTGGTCAATAGCGGATGCATCATGACCGGCCCGGGGCAATGGATTCATAATGGTTTCAAGGTCGGGCCCAATTACGGCCGGCCGCCGGCACCCGTGGCTGCGGAATGGATCCAGGCGAATGATCCCAGCGTGCAGAACCACCACCTGCAAGACTGGTGGCAGGTCTTTGGGGATCCCACGCTCGACGTCCTGATTGTTACGGCTTACGAGCAGAACCCGAATCTCCGCGTCGCTGGCACACGGGTCCTCGAAGCCCGGGCCGGCCAGGCGATCGCCGTGGGCAACATCTTCCCCCAGACGCAGCAAGCGACCGGGTCGTACGCCAGGGTCAACCTCAACTCCAACATGCCCATCATCGGCCGCCTTCTCAACTTGGCCCCACCGAGTGAACGGTCGGCTGCGTTCTCCAACTGGTTCGACGGCTTCAACCTGAGCTGGGAGCTCGATCTGTGGGGCCGGATCCGCAGGAACATCGAGTCGAACAATGCCAGCCTGGACGCTTCGGTGGAGGACTATGACGCAGCCCTGGTGACCCTGCTGGCGGATGTCGCCACGAACTACGTGCAGTATCGGGTCGCCCAGCAGCGCATCAAGATCGCGCGGGACAACGTCCGGATCCAGGAGGGAGTCCTGACTCTCGCCGAGGCGAAATTCCGGGTCGGCACCACGTCCAGGCTTGACATGGAGCAGGCGAGGACTGTCCTGGAACAAACCCGCTCGACCATCCCATCGCTTCAGATCGCGCTCGGGCAGGCCAACGACACACTCTGCACGCTGCTGGGCATGCCGCCACGCGACCTGGAGCCGGAGCTGGGCCCAGGACCCGAGCTGGGCAGCGCCCCGATGCCGAACACGCCGGCCTGGGTTGCCACGGGCATTCCGGCGGACCT
>JAFAHT010000046.1 GCA_019237095.1 Planctomycetaceae bacterium | reverse complement strand
GGCCGTCCCTGCCGGTGGCTGGGGTGCCGGGGCCGCCCCTGCCGATGGCTGGGGTGCCGGGGCCGCCCCTGCCGATGGCTGGGGTGCCGGGGCCGGTGGCTCGAAACCACCGCCGCTGGTCTTGCCTCCAAGGCCAGTACCGCCCTTGGCCGTATTTGCAAAGCGAAGATGGCCGCTGCCCGAACGTCCGATGCCCCCCATGGTGAGACCGCTCAAATCTCCAGTGCCCATGCCGAGACCGCCCGTACCTGTCCCAGTGCTGGAGGGCAGGGTGGGCTGGGGGAAACTAAAGCCGCTAGTGAAGCTGTCCTTCAGCATGGAGAATCCCTGGTCGACGCTGTTGAAATAGTCCGGGTCGCTCTCAGTCTCCGATACGAACTCGTAGAAGCCGTTATCGAACGGGTCAGTGTATCCCCAGTAGCCAATCGCGCTGTGGGGCGTGCCCGCATCCCCAGGGAGCTGGCCAGTCGGCAGATTGATAGCCACGCTCGCAGGGATGTCGTACAAACTCTCGACATTCGACGAAGCGGTAGACGGACTGACCACCGCCGCCGGAATTGCAGCCGCCCCGATCATCGCGGCGTGAGTTGTGATCGCCTGGATGGCTGGCGAGGCGCCGAGACCGATACTCAGGACCAGGCGGTCCTCGAGAAACGCTTGACTGAGGCATGGCCGAAATGCCATGCGGCTTCTTTTCCTTTTGTGCATGCTTCCCTCCCGAAACTTCTGAAAGCCGCGGGTAGCTCGAGTGCATGCTCGGGACGGAGCCCGCAAGATGTTAGGGATATGAGAAGCCATCTCTGTAGTACCAGCGAGGACATCCTTGCATATCATGTGCCAATGCAGGATTTTGCGCACGGATGTGACCGTAAATTACTGTGAATGAACAAACTCATGTCACCGGCAGAAGCGGCTTCAATTGGTCGACGGTCGCAAGCCTCGAACTTGAGAATGCGGCTTCTTGGACATGGAACAAACGCTGCCCAGCGACCGGTCACCGTCACTAGCCGACGGCCCCTGGCATTCGCGGGATACCCCCGGTACGATCGATGGAACTGAGTCCAGGCACCCATGTGCAAATGCGCCGGGCGGGGGATGGCCATTCCGGTAAGGCGATGATCATGTCGAGCGAGGATCTGACGCGGCGCGGGTTCGTGAGGGCGGTGGGGGTCACGGCCGGCGCTGCGTCGGTGTTGGGTGCTCCCGCTATTGGCAGGGCGGCTTCCGCGAACGGGAAGATCCGGCTGGGTATCATTGGCGCGGGTAGCCGTGGAGGACAGCTCCTCGACTCGTTCCTACCTCAACCAGATGTGGAGCTCATCGCGATTGCCGACGTGGATGATCGGCACGCCGGCGAGACCGTTGAACGGGTCAAGAAAGCAAAAGGAAACACGCCCGATATCGCACGCGACTACAGGCCCATGCTCGATCGCAAGGATATCGACGCGGTCATCATCGCCACTCCGGACCACTGGCACGCCCTGCCGGCGATCCAGGCGGTGATGGCCGGCAAGGACGTCTACGTCGAAAAGCCTGTCGGGCACAATGTGGCCGAGGGCAAGGCGATGATCGCCGCGGCCCGCAAGTACAACAAGATCATGGCCGTCGGCACCCAGCAGCGTTCGTCGTCCCATTTTCAAAAGGCCGTCGAGATCGTCCGCTCGGGCAAACTTGGCAAGGTCTTCTGGGTCCAGACCTGGAACTTCGAAAACATCAGCCCGACCGGGATGGGTAGGTACCCTGACGGCGAGGCACCGTCCTACGTCGATTACGATCGCTGGCTTGGCCCCGCCCCCAAGCGCGCATTCAATCCCAACCGCTTCCACCTGCTCTTCCGCTGGTTCTTCGACTATGCCGGCGGCATGATGAGCGACTGGGGCGTGCATCTCAACGACATCGTGCTCTGGGCCCTCGACGCCAAGGGGCCACAGACCGTCTCCACCACTGGTGGCATCTTCACCACCGACGATGACCGTGACACCCCCGACACGCTCCAGGTCGTTTACGAGTTTCCCGGGACCATGCTCACCTACTCGATGCGCAAGGGCAACGGGCTGAAGTTCAACGGCCACGACTACGGCATCCTCATCTGCGGTACCGACGGCAGCCTGCTTCTCGACCGGGGCGGATTCGAGGTCATACCCGACACGACGGTCCTTCCCTACGGCATCAGGTGCGTGCACGGCGACCGGCCGATCCGCAAGATCAGCCTTCAGCATGAGTCGGCCAAGGGGGTTGATGGCCAGGGCGCCCATGTCCGCAACTTTCTCGACTGCTTCAAGTCGCGTGCTCTGCCAGCCAGTGACATCGAGATCGCCCACCGCTCCACCAATACCTGCCACCTGGGGAACATCGCCCTGAAGGTGGGCCGCAAGCTCGCGTGGGACACCGCGACCGAAACCTTCAAGAATGACCCCGAAGCCAATGCCCTGCTCTCTCGCGAACCACGCAAGGGATTTGAACTGCCCAACATCTGAGTCCCTTCGTGGGGTGAGTGCAACCCGCCGATTGATCCTTGATGAGACGTTCTACCGGTCAAATTGTGAGATTGACCGGCCTCGCGATCGAGGTCGCCGGCATTCTTGCGCAAGTGCTCTGGACCCGGACCGATCAAACCGGCGCTCCGCTTCCCGGGCAATTCTCTTCCCGCCAGGTCTGGATCGTCGTGGGCGTCGGATTCGTGATCTGGATGATCGGCACCATCCTGTTCTACTGGCCGCAACCAGCTTCCAGAAGGCAGTCGAGCACTGAGGAGGTCAGAGAACTGAAACTTTGACCACTTTTCGTCCCCGCTTCCACGACCTTTTTCCCTGGCTGGTCGGGCAAGTTCGCATGGCCAGCAACCTCGCGATCGGGTAAAACGCGACTCCCTTCGATCGTCATTTCGCTGGTGGGCCGTGGATTCTTCGTCCCCGGTCGAGCGACCAGGGAGGCGTGGATTTGGCGTTGAACCGAGGCCCGGCGGACTTCGGTCCCGGGTTGTTACCGGATTCTCGAGCGGACTTTCCCTGGCCACGCGCAAGGTCTATCGCGATGGCCCGGCAGTTGCGGCTGGACCGCAATGACCCCACAGGCAAACGCCGCCTGGTTTTCGTCGATAGCCGCCACGCAAGAATCCACGACGTGATTTGCGGGGGGATGTACCGGGCTTGTTCGACCTGGCAGTACGAGGTCGTGGGACATCTCGTCGAACGCCATCTCCGGGGCGAGCGGCTGGGCTATCTGACGGGAGAAGTGTATGCCGCTCGCTTCGCGCCGTGCTCCAGACGTGAAGTCCATGCCGACGTCGGACGGCGGTCGTGGCGCGTGCTCAAGTCGCACGAGGGACATCGCTGCTTCGCCCGCGCGCTCTCCTCGGGGCAGGCACTAGCCGTTTATGCGTATCGCGACATCCGCGACGTGGTCTTCTCGCTGATGCACAAGCGAGGCTTGGCGTTCGAGGAACTGCTCCGACAAGGGTTGATCCACCAGATCCTGGTCAACGATCGTTTCTGGAGGGCGCAGCGCAGGGTGCTAGTCCAGCGCTACGAAGAGCTTGTCGCGGATCCGGTGACTGCCGTGGTCCAGCTCGCCCGCCATCTCGGGCTCGGGGTCACCCGCCGTGAGGCAGCCGAGATCGCCGACGATTTCTCGCTGGAATCGAATCAGACGCGGATTGAAGCTCTGCGCCGGCGGCTGGAAAACGCCGGAATCGACCTGACTGCGCCGGGCAATCTCCAGATCTGTGATCCCGTAACACTCCTGCACTGGAACCACCTGCGGCCTGGCGGCACCGGTTCATGGCAGACTGACTCCAGGTTCTCTCAACGCATTCTGCTCGACCGGCTCTGCGGCACGTGGTTACAGGCCAACGGCTACACTTCAGAACCCGAGACAGCCGCGCTGGCCGAGAAGGCCGGGTACGCCTCCGAGGTTGGCCTGCGCGACGACTTGGCCCTGGCTGTCGGGCGACTGGCCTCTTTGCTTCGAAGGGTCGCCGGGCACTGCCCGCGCACAGCGAAGCGGGTCAGGCAACTTCTGGGCATGGCAGATTCAGACCCTGAGCCCGTGTTCCCCTGGACCTCTGACGGTACGCCGGCCGGCTGGGACCTGCCGCATGCGACCCGCGTGCGCGCAGGGAACGAGCCGGAAATCCTCGCGCCACGCCCTGTCAGCTAGCCCTTTTTCCAACCTGGTCAGCCCGTGATGCCTGCCTGGCTGCTTGCTGTCAGCTACTTCGAGGTCAGCCACTGGCTGCGGGGGTATTCTTGCCGCAGACGCTGGGCGTATTCGTCGGCCCGACCGTCTTGCTTGAGCAGGCGAAAGAGTTTCTCGATCTGGAAGAGAGCACGGGGATGTTCTTGCCTATCTTTGCTGTAAAGCAGGTCGGTGTGCAGGTAGGCGAGCAACGCCTCCTTGGGACGGTTGTCTGCGCGCAGACAGTCTCCCAGGGTGTTGCAGGCGGCTGACTGGGTCGCGACGTCCTCGGCAGGCGCGGCCGCGATCACTTGCCGGACCAAGCTCTCAGCTTCCTTGTACTTTTTCATTCCGACCAAGCTCTCGGCCTTGGCCAGCCGCGCCTCGCGCTGGCCGGTCGAGCGATCAGGAAACGTGGCGATCAGCCGATCGAGCTCGGATACGGCCTCGTCATGCAGGCCTCGCCTGGCGAGCACCTTGGCCCGCAGGACCCCCGCGCGGTCGGCGGCCTTGGGCAGCTTAGCCAGCTCGGCAATGGTGGCCTCGGCGCCTGAGAAATCACCCGTGTTGAGCTGCAGCCGCGCCAGGTCCTCGCGCGCCGGGATGATGTACCGGCTGGACGGATGGGTCTGCACGAACCGGAGCAGCCGGTCCTTCGCGTCCTTGGTCCGGTCCGGCTCGACGAGCGCCAGGCCGGCAAGCGCTGAAGCCTCGCGATAGAGGGCCATCTGCATCACGTACGGCTTGTCGGCCGCTTCGCCCGCGGCCTTCTTGAAGAGCTCGGCCGCCTCCGCGAGCTGGCCGGCCGCTTCGCGGGTCTCGGCGAGCTGAAGCGTCGCCGGCTGGCCGTCGTATCGTATCGACGCGATCAGATCGGTCGGCACGGACGTGGTGCTGGTGCCCAGCGTCACCACGACCTCGCCGGGAGACTCGGATTGTACCTGCCCACGAACACGCCCGCCGATCGCCTGCTTGATCGACGCACCAGGGACCAGGACAACCTCGTCTGCCAGCGCCCAGCCCACCGACAGCGCCATCGCCAGCGTCAAGAATGCTGACATCGCCTTCTGCAATCGTTTGAAATCGCTTTGACCCGGCAACCGTGATGACATGTCATGAGTTCCTGATCAAGATGATATCTTTGCATCAGACCAAGTCGTTGGTACAAGCACGCCACTCGCCCCACGCCACTACTTCATGCTGTTCAACAATTGCTCGTACTTGCTCTTCATTTCCGGGCTGCCCACGCCTGGATTCAGGCGCATGATGCCGTTGAGGGTCTGGCGAGCCTTGGTGTTTTCGTTCTGGTGATGAAGGGCATAGGCCGCGTGGTACCAGGCATCGAAGTAAGACAGGGGTCGGGGACGCGTTCGCGACATGCGCTGCGCCAGATCTTGCCAGTGCCCGAGGGCGGCCGACCACTCGCCTTGACCGGCCTGGGCCTGAGACTCCAGGAGCATTCCCTTTTCGAAGCGCGGCTCGATGTAGCGCGGGTACTGGGACAGCAGTTCCTCGACCATCGACGCCGCCTCGTCTAGCTTCTTCCTGTCAGAGATGCCCTGGATGCGCAGAGCGTGCGCCAGTTTCAATTTGGTCCGGAGGATCCGTTCCTTGGCGCCGGATTGGTTGAGAAAAGCCGGGTTGCCGATCGCGTCGCCCAGCACGCGCCGCAGGACCTTCTCGGCCTCGGGGCCGGCGTCGAGCGCAAGCAGGCTTTCACCGGCCCATTGCAGCGACTCGTAAGTCTGTCCGGACTGGCTTTCCGACAGTGCTGTGAGAAACGAACGGTAAGCCTGCTGCGTCTTCTTCAGTCCGGTGGAATCTCTTTTGTCACGGAGGCGGTCAAGTTCTCGTTCCAGCAGCTTGCCCAGCTTGAAGTAGAGCTGGGCGCGGCCAGTCGTCGCTCCCGACTGCTCGAGCGCTTTCATCGAGACGATGGCGGGCTCGACCTGTCCGGAGTTGATCTGAGCGAGCAGGGTCGCTTCCATGAGCCGCGCGTACGAGGCGCCGGTCCTGGTGGTCTGGACTTTGCTGATGGGGTCCAGCAACTTGAGGGCATCGGCCGGCTTGCCGGTTTCCGTCAGCACGACCGCGAGATCGGCGGCATTGCCGATCAGGCCCGCGTCGGTCGGTCCAGCACCCGCGGCCCGGCGGGCTTTCAGGCTCTTCTCGAGCAGATCGATCGCCGCGAGGGACTCGGCGGCCGCCTTTTCCTTGTCGCCACGGCGGTCGAGCATCCGGCTCTTGGCCCAGTGAGCCGCGCCCAGCCGGGTCTGGGCTTCGATCTTCTTGGGAGACCGGTCGCGGACGGCGGCGAACTCGGCGATAGCCTGGTCGTACTGGCCACGGCCCTGGTAGATCATACCCAGGTTGATGTGGGCATCATCTCCCTGCTCGCGGTCGGGCCAGGTTGCGGCGGCGTATTTTGCCAGGTCGATCAGCCGCTCCAGGTCGCCGGCGCGATCGACCTCGGTGTAGGTGTTGTAAGCCTCGGCCAGGGCCTGCATGCCGATCTCGGCCGCCTTGGGCGAGAGCCCGCCCTGGGGATAGCGCCTGGCCAGGTGTTCGGCCAGGACGTTGGCTTCATAGAATTGCTTATTCATATAGTAACAAAATGACATGTTATAGCGTGCCCGGTTGGTCTTGTCGATTTCGCGGCGAGGGTCAGCCTGGCGTTCGGCCGCCTTGTACAGGGCGATGGCGCGCTCCCAGTCACGCGAGGCGATGGACTCGTCGGCCTGGCCCATGGCATCGTCGTAGCTCAGCCGGGCAAGTTCCTCGGCCCGGGCGGCCGCGGTCGGCTTGTACTTCTTGAGCAGGGCAAGGGCGTCGTTCTTGTAGGGCGAGGTGTAGCGGACGACCTGTGAGACCGCGTCGACGATCCGTTTGGAAGCCTGCTGGCGATCTGCCTTGCTGGTGGCCTGGCCCATCTGGGCGTCGATGTTCCTGGCCAGCTCGAGCAGCACGCCCAGGCCTTCCTGGGATCGGAGTTCCTCGCGGCGGGAGTACTTCTCCAGCCAGCGGGCGGCCTCGTCGGCCGCCAGGGCGTAGTCCTTCCGCTTTGCCAGAGCGACGATGTGGAAATAGCCGACGAATCGCTGGAGCGGCCGCAGCCTTGGGTCGGGCTGATCGAGGAGGCTCTTGTAAATGCCAATGGCCTCGCCGATCTTGCCTTGCTCCTCGTAGCACTTGGCCTGCCACATCTGGGCGGTCAGACCCGCCATCTGGGTGCGATAATCCTTGTACAGAGCACCAAACTGTTTGAGCGCCTCGTCCAGGTGATTGCCCCGCTCGCTGGAACCCGCGGGATAGGTCTGGGCAAGCTCATAATCGGTCACGGCCTGCTGGAGCCTGGCGTCCAGGAGGGACGAGTAAACCTTGGTGCGTTCGTCGAGACGCGGATCGCCCTTGGCGATGAAGCCGGAGAAGCTCTTGTGCGACAGCTCGAGCTGCTCGACGGCGCGGGCAAACGCCGCGCGGGCCTGGGCAAACGAGGCGCGGGCCTCGGTTTGCCGGAGCGTCTTCTGGGCCGGGTCCTGGGAGTCATCCGCAAGCAGCAGAGCCAGGTGCCCACGCTCGACCAGCATCCGCGCGCCCTGCACCATCGCTTCACGCGCCAGGGGATGGTTGGGCTGGGCCTTGACGAAGCTCTCAAGCTTCGTGCGTGCCTGCTCGAGCAGCTCGCGACGGTGCACCAGGTCGCCCGTCTTGGCCGCCTCGTCGATCTCGGTCCGCCCTTCCTGGTAATCGAGAACGACTTTCAAATCGGCCGGCAGCCCCGGGTCGGCGCGAAGCTCGTCGATGAACTCGATCGCCAGGTCGTGCAGACCGTGGTCGCGCAGCTCTTGAAGGAACCGCAAGGCCGTCCGCGGATCTTCGTCGGCCCGGACCATG
>JAFAHT010000101.1 GCA_019237095.1 Planctomycetaceae bacterium | reverse complement strand
GGCCCTCCGGCCGTAATCGTCGGCAGAGAGAGCCCCCCGCGCCTGTTCGCCCACGCGTGTTTCCTCGCGGAGATTGACTTCACTTTCCAGGATCAGCAACACTTCCAGAACGATCGATGGGGGCAGACTGCTGCGCGACTTGGCTTGACAGGTGCCCGAGCACGCAGGATCGACCAGGTCTTCGGCCCAGCGGTCAAGCGTGTCGGACCAGTATTCGCACTGGGCGATCGACAGTCCGTTCTCCTTCTTCAGATCGTCGCCGAGTTGCCGCAAGTTGCCGACCACATCGAGCTTCCTCATCTCCTCAAGGACCGTCTTGAACTGCATGAACCGGCGGCGCTCGAAGTACGATTGCATGTCATCCATGATCAGCGAGACGCCGTGACTTCCTTTCGCCTCTTGCTCCGCCAGCTCGCCGATGACCTTCGCGACGCCCTCGGGCGCGCGAGCAGCCGACAGACCGAAGGAGTCCCGGACCTGGTCGATCATCCGGCCGGCGATGCTGTACTGCATCCGCGATGCGGCTTTCAGGCGCTTGACCAGCGTGCTGCCTTCCAGGTTCGCGAGCACGCGGTTGAGCTCGTCGGCGATCTTCTCGAACTCGGCGAGCAGGTCCTGCTGTTTGGCGACGGCTGCTTCCACCTTCTGCCCGGTAGGGCAGGATTGCTTGCCATCGCCGCTCTTGCCGGCCAGCGTGGTCTCGGGAAGGCCCAGTCGAGGCTGGCCCGCGGACTTGGCGACAGCCGGTTGACCGGCGTTCTTGTCCGGCGGCGGCTGCGACGACTCCCGGTCCACAACCTGAGGAACCGCGGCCGGGGCCTTCTTGGCGTCAGGAGGCTCCGCCGGTTGCGACCCGGATCGCGTGTCGCGGACCATTCCAGCCACTGGAGTCTTGTCGCGCCGGGCAGTTGCGGCAGCTAGCGGAGACTGGGACGCCTGCTTGAGCAGGTCGGCCACCGAGGGCATCCGGTTCGCCGCGATATCCTTGAGAATCTGGAGCATCTCGGCCCATTTCTCGAGATGGCCCACGCCGAACTCGGGGTTGCGCATGGCCTGCTGAACCAGGTCTTCACCGGTCCCGACCAAGTCCGCCAACCGGCGCCCGTTGGTCCGTTCGGCAACCGCCTGGCTCTCGATCCGCCGCCTGACCTCGGGCTGATCCAGCTCGTCGGGCGAAAGGGATCGCAACTGCTTGTTGGTCTCGTGGAGCTGCAGTTCCCGGTCGCGCACTTCCAGCGACTGGCGATGCCACTTGCTGAGCTGTTCGGTAAGCCAGATCGCGTGCTGCTCGGCGTTCAGCACATAAAGTAAGTAGGAAGGCGAGTAGACCCGCCCGCGGCCGGGGAAGTAATCTTCCGTGAAGATCCGGACATTCACCGGCTGCGGCTCGATGCCCAGCGCCTTCGCCGAGAACGTGCCGGCGATTTCGAGCGATTCCTTGTCATTGCCCCCAGCCGCCAGGATGCGCTCGCCTTTTGCCGGTGTCTTGACGGCGGCACTCTCCACTCCTTGCCATTCCATGCCGATCCGCTTGACGCCGAAATCGTCCTGAGCCTTGACCTTGAACTGCAGAGTTTCAGAATCGAGCACGACCTTCTGGCGGGGCAGGTTTTCACAGGACATCGAGGGGGCCTCATCGTCGCGGCTGTTGATCGTCAGCAGGAAGGGCGCTCTGCCCGCCAGGCCGAGCTCATCCTGCCAGCGGAACTCTATGGTTCGTGTTCCATCGATCCTGGTCGCCTGGCTGGAGACCTTGGATCCTTGCGGCCGCCGCTTTTGACCGTCCACTTCCGCTGCCTTCAGGTCGCGGCTGGCGATGGCGGTAAAGCTGGCCGTGGACCCCTTGACGAGCGAGACGGCCCCGCCCCGCACGTCTTTCTGCTGGGTGCCGTGGCGGCCCAGATAGTCGGGAAGCGTGACGTCGGCGACGACCGAGGTCAGCTCGGGACGCAACGTCGGCTCGACCCGGACTCGCTGCGCTGAGTCGCCGATGCGGACGTCGAGCCAGCCGGGATCGATCTGCGACGGGAGCTCGAACTCGTACTGCCCGTCCCGGAGCGGGGCCGTGATGGGATGTTGCTCACCGAGCTGCACCACGCCCTCGCGCGGCCGCCAGGCCGTCTTCTCTCCGAGCCGAGCTGCGACTGCGAACGGCTCGCCGTGCGCGACGACCATCGTGCCGGGCAACGGCTGCACGGCCGCGAAGGTGTAGCGTGGAGTGTCGCTCCAGGGAGCCAGCAGCCGCCGCCATGCGTTCGTGGCCGCGTCGGGACACGCAGCAAGCAGGCCAAGGGAACACACGGCCCCCGCGCCCACCAGCCAGCCCCACAGCCGGTGCCGAGGGTTGGGCACGGCGGCCCGGAAGTCGCGCCGGCTTGCGTCCTGGGCCACCTGATGGATGGCGGCCTCGCACAGGGCCCGCGAACGCGCCTGCTCCGCATCACTGCGGACCAGCTCGATGACGCCCAGCAACTGATCGCCAATCTGGGGGTGGCTGCGGCCCAGCAGCCTCGCCAGTTGCTCCAGGCGGCGATTTCGCCAGATCCAGCGGTAGAACGCCAGCGGAACGATGGCCGTCCCGACCCAGGCCGAGACGAAGAGCAGTAACCGGATCGACGCGGGTGTGTCCCACACCCGGTCGATGAGGAACATCAGCAGAAACGCGACGAGCGGGCCGAAGATGGCCGCGGCAACAGCCTCGATCATCTTGATCGACCAGACGAGCCGACGGTAATCGAAGAGCTGGTCGCGCAGCGTCTCGGGCAACTGCAGACGCTCTGGCGGTGGAGCGAGGCTCATCTTGTCCTCACGCTGAGAGTTGTGGTCTTGCCCGTCCCTACCATCATACTAAACCGATCACCTTGCGGCCCACCCAGAACAGCCCGAGCAGGACGACAACTGCCGCCCCCAGCACCGGGTGGCACCATAACTGGACGCGTCGCACCGAGGGAGGCGGATCGGGCAGCTCGGCAAGCGACCGCACCACCTCGTCGAGCTTGTCCGGCTCGATGACCTTGCCCCGCGTCACCCGCGCGATTTCCTCCAGCACCTCCAGCCGGGCGGGGCGGCCCACGCGCTCGGCCGCCGCCCCCTGCACGAAGAAGCTCGTCTCCAGGGTCGCCCCGGTCTGCTTGCAAGCCAGGGTCACGTCGTGCCTGCCGGGCTCGCTGGGCGTGAATCGCCCGGTGAAGACCCCCCACTCGTCACCCACGGACGTGAACCGAACGCGCTCGCTCGTGCCCGACGGGGCCGTGAAGAACGCCGAGACGTCGCCGCCCTTCAGCGGCTCACCCGCACGATCCATGATGTTGGCGTGGAGCGAGACAGTCTGGTTCATCTTGGGCTGGTCGGGCACATAGTACAGCCGCATCGTCTCGCCCTTGTTCATGTTCCGCTGGTAGGCCATCCACCGCACCACCTGGCCCCAGAAACGGTAGTGGTACTTGTCCTCGACCCCCTTGCGCCATCGCCAGGCGCCGTCGGTGCCCATGAAGAGCACCTTGCCGGTGCCAAATGTCCGGGTGGCCAGCAGGGGAAGGTGGCCGAACTCGTTGACCGCGTCCTTGTGCAAGGCGAGCACCTCGCTGCCGGCCTTGGACCGGAGCACCGGCGCGTACCACTGGAACCCGGGCAAGCCCTCCCAGACCTCGGTGTTGTCGTCCTGCGTATCGGCCAGCTTGGTCAGCAGGCTGGCCCGGCCGCTTTCCGTCAACTCGAAGTGGTTGGGCGTACGGGAGCCCCAGCCCCCGGGCTGGGTCCCGTCGAGCACCACGGGATAGAGATCGCCAAGCTCCGTCTCCAGCAGCGAGAACTGCCGCCCCTCCATGCCGGGCATGAAGACCAGCCCGCTGGCCTGAAACTCCACCAGCCCCTTGATCAACCGGCACTGCTCGGAGGTTAACTGGCCATCGCCAGTGCCGACGTCGCCCAGGAAGACCACATCATACCGGGACAGCTCGTCCAGGCCGGAGGGGAACTGCTTGATGTAGTCCCTGTTGCCTCCGCCCACCTTGGAGAGCCCCGGGTGGAAGAGCAGGCACGAGACGTCCACGCCGGGGTCCCGCGAGAGCGCGTTGCGCAGATAGCGGTACTCCCACCGCGGATACGACTCGATCACCAGCACCCGCAGCTTCTCCTCGCGGATCGAGATCGGCGCCGTCATGCGGTTGTTGTCGGTCAGGCTCTTGTCGCCGTGCTTGGGAACCTCGAGCGTGAGCGTGAAGTTGCCGGTTGTCCGGGGTTTCCACACGATCCAGTCGCTGGTGCGGCTCATCGGGGCAATGCGCACCTCCTTGGACAGCTCGTCGCCATCGGACGTGCGAAGGATGACGGCGGTAACATATTCTCGCGGCAAGGCGCTTTCGATTGTGAACGGGATGCGAACCGACTTGCCGGCCACGCCGAAAGTCGGGGCGTCAAGTGACAGCAGCTCGATGTCGGGCAGGCGGGTCGCGCTGCCCGCGGGGACGACGAAGACGGGCACCCCCTTGATCCGCAGCCGGGCCGCGGCCTGGACTGGCGGCGGACCCTCGTTCCAGTCGCCGTCCGAGGCCAGCACGATCCCGCGCAGGTTCTGGATCTTCTCCAATGCTCTGGCCAGCGGCTCGTGCAGGTCGGTCCCCCGTCCTGGCTGGGGCGGCGAGAACGGCTGGACCACGACGTTCATCCGCTCCCGCAACTTCAGCCACGACGCCGACTCGGCCAGCGGCGCAACGGCCTCGCGCCGGGACTGCGGGCTCGAGGAGGACTTCCCCCTGGCCACGACGTCGCGCGTCTCCATGCTGGGCGAGGCATCCCAGAGCACGGCCACCGACGGCTTCTCCTCCGGGCGGTATTCCTCGATCCACTCAGGCTGGTTCAGCATGGCCGCCGCGATGGCGACCAGAGCGAGCCGCAGCAGCTCGAGCAGCCCCATCGAGCGGCTGTAACCGCTCCGCCGCCAGGCGACGAAGCCGAGCCCGGCGGTGATCAAGAGCAGCAGGATCGACAGAGCCAGCGACCAGGGCGTCCAGAGAAAGCTCAACGACCGGGAAACGCTCATCAAATTCCTCGCGGCGGAAACCTCACCCGTTCACGGGTCGAGGAGGAGCCGCGTCCTCCAATATTGAAATATACCTTACGCGGCCATGAGTGAAACATCTTCGAATCGCTGGTGTCTCCTGACCCTCGCCGCTCGGCGAACCGGAGGCCTCCAGGCGACGCGCCGATGGTCGGGAACCGGAAGATTCACGCACGTGACGGACGGCCGATCAGGAGACCATGCCCGAACCAGCTTGTTCAAGGCCATCCTTCACTGGCACTGAACGGGCGTCCGGTAGATTAAAGTAGACTTTCAGCGCTTTCTTGCAGCACGACGCCTGCGGTCGGGGAGGCTCTCCAGAACCCCATGTAGCCGATGGAGAGTTGCGTTTGTGCTCTCGGTCAATCCCGCATTTATTCGTCCTAAGTAATTATCCTGCAACGATTAACGTCTGATGTATTGGGCGTGGCTCAGGC
Organism: Planctomycetaceae bacterium; assembly: GCA_019237095.1. GTDB lineage: Bacteria > Planctomycetota > Planctomycetia > Isosphaerales > Isosphaeraceae > Aquisphaera. The sequence goes on along the minus strand of JAFAHT010000101.1, from coordinate 305 downwards.
ATCCCAGCCTGACGCACGGACACCATTTGCGTGGAGTCAGACTTACCATTTGCGTGGAGTCAGACTTTGTTTTCCATTTGCGTGGAGTCAGACTTTGTTTTTGGTTTGGAACACAGCACGTAAGAACCAAGAACAAAGTCTGACACCGCATTTGCACCCCGGGGTATGGGAGGCAGCACGCGAGCACAGTCCAGCGGAGTAAATTGGGGACCCTCTGGATTCCCACCTTAAGCCGTTTTCCTTTGGTGCAGCAGCCCCCGCCGCGAAACCATAAGCAGCGGGGAGGGATTCAGAGGCGCGCATGA
>JAFAHT010000353.1 GCA_019237095.1 Planctomycetaceae bacterium | reverse complement strand
GCGCTTCCTCTCAGGCTCCTGCGCCGGACTCATGGACGCGTAGTCCGTGGCGAGAGAGGATCACACTGAGCACCTCGCGGAGGCGAAGGTCGGGAGGAGTGAGGGGCAATCGTAGTTCTCCGTTACCCTGTCCGATGAGCGCCAGAGCGGTCTTGACGGCGATGGGGTTGGGAGCCAGGTTCATGAGCGCCTGGCTCAGGGGGAACAGGTGAGCGTGCAACCGGCGGGCCTTGCTGTAATCTTCCCGCCGGAAGGCTTCCACCAGGGCGATCATCTCCTTCGGAACCAGATTGGCCACCACCGAGATGACCCCTTCGGCGCCGATTGCCAGCATCGGCAGCGTCAGGGTGTCGTTACCCGAGAGGACCGTCAGCTCGGTCCGGCAGAGGATCTCGCTGGCCTGGTCGACTGATCCGCTCGCCTCCTTGATGGCGACGATGTTCTCGACATGGGCGAGCCGCTCGACCGTCTGGGGTTCCAGGTGACAGCCCGTGCGAGCCGGTACGTTGTAGAGCACCAGGGGCAGCGGGCTGGCTGCGGCGATCCGGGCGAAATGCGCGTAGAGGCCATCCTGCGTGGGCCGGTTGTAATAGGGGGCGACAACCAGCGCCCCGTCGGCGCCGGCCTCCGCGGCGAAGCGGGTCAGCCGGACGGCCTCGGCGGTCGAGCACGAGCCCGTACCGGCCAGGACTCGTGCCCTGCCCGCGGCCTGTTCGACCACGGCGGCGATCACCCGCTCGTGCTCGAGGCGCGACAAGGTCGGGGCTTCTCCCGTCGTGCCGGCCGGACTGAGGATGGTGGTGCCCTGGTCAATCTGCCAGTCAACCATCCGTCGCAAGGCGCCCTGATCGACATCGCCGTCACGCAGCGGTGTCACCAGTGCGACGGTGCATCCCGCGAATAATTGACCCTTCGATGCCATGATTGCTGCCTCGAAAAAAGAGGAATGCCAGGTCACGAAAAGAGGAATGCCAGGTCACGATGCGAAAGGAACTGCCCGGAGACGAGGTCGGGTGGAATGAACCACGCTTCTGGCAGTCTTCTGCGGCCGACCAGGTTGAAGGAACGCGTCTTGCAGGCTTTCCAGACCTGCACGCCCTTGCTGCAGACCGGTGACCACGGTGATCGAGACCTCGCTGGTATTGACCATGGAGACGGCGATGTCCCGCTCGGCAAGCGCGCGGAACATAGTAGCGGCAACCCCGGTGTGGGAGCGCATGCCCACGCCCACCACCGAGAGCTTGGCGATGGCTGACTCCGTCGCGACCCGGTGCGGGCCGACGACCTCGGCGATCACCGCGGCGGCGCGTTCCACGTCTCTCCGGGGAACGGTGATGGACAGGTTCGGCGTTCCCACCAAGCTGATGTTCTGGACAATCATATCGACGAGGATGGTTTCCTCGGCGACTCGGCGGAGGATCTGGGCCGCAAAGCCAGGGCGGTCGGGAATGTTCAGGACGGTCACGCGTCCTTGACGGTCGTCGAGCTCGACACCCGAGATCACCAGGTCCTCCAGGCCCGCGGCCGTCGCCGTTTGACTTGCCGGGGTGATGGTCGGACACCAACCGTCGTCACTCAGTGACTGGGGCTGCGGTTGGCGGCGCCGGAAGCCGGGAATGAAGGGCGCCGGATCGCCGTCGATCGGGCCGTCGAGGCCGAACGCGCGATGCACCGCCCTGAGTGCCCACGTCGCCAGCGAGCGCTCGACCAGAACGCTGATCTTGATCTCGCTGGTGGTGATCATCTGGACGCCGACCTCGGTCCTGGCTAGTGCCTCGAGCATCGTGGCGGCGACGCCGAAATGAGTCTTCATTCCCAGGCCGACGACCGAGACCTTGGAAACCTCCGAATCGGAGACAACACCCGCGGCGCCGATCTCTTGCGCGGCGGTGTTCGCCGCCTGAATCGCCGCCGCCTGCTCGTCGGCCGCCACGGTGAAGCTGACCTTGGCGGCTCCCTCCCGCATGATGTTCTTGAGGATCATGTCAATGGCGACATTGGCCTCGGCGACCCGGCGGAAGAGCGTGTGCAGGGACTCGGGACAGTCGGGGACACCGTGCACCGTGATTCTGGCCTCGTCCCGCACCAGCGCCGCACCGGTGACGCTCCAGCCCAGGCGACGGGCGTCGCCGTCGGCGACAATCCAGGTGCCCGGCTCGTCGCTGAAGGCTCCTCGCACGACGATCGGAACGTCGTAGTTCTTGGCAAACTCGATCGACCGCGACTGCATCACCCCGGCGCCCAAGCTGGCCAGCTCCATCATCTCATCGTAGCTGATCCGGTCGATCTTCCGAGCCTCCGGGACGATTCGCGGATCGGCCGTCGAGACCCCGTTCACATCAGTGTAGACCTCGCAGGCATCGGCCCCGAGAACGGCAGCCAATGCCACGGCGGTCGTGTCCGATCCACCTCGGCCCAGGGTCGTGATCTCCGCGTTCCGATCGACACCCTGAAAGCCCGCGACGATCACGATCTTGCCCTCGCCAAGTCCCTGAAAGACGCGCTCGGTGGAGATCTCGCGGATTCGCGCCCTGGTGTGAAGGCTGTCGGTGAGGATGCCGATCTGGGCTGCTGTGAAGCTGATGGCCGGCACTCCCAGTGACTCGATGGCAATCGCCATCAGGGCGACGCTCACCTGTTCGCCGGTGGCCAGCAGCATGTCCAGCTCACGTGCCGGGGGCCGGTCGCTGATCTGACGAGCCATCGCGATCAGGTCGTCGGTGGTGTCGCCGCCTGCCGAAACCACCACGACCACTTGCGAGCCCTGACGATGCGCTGCGATGGCGCGACGGGCCGCACGCAAGATCTTCTCCGGATCGGCGATACTGGTGCCGCCGTATTTCTGCACGAGGAGAGGCACATTTTCACTCCGCCGGTCGGCTCGACCGGCAATTCCTAAGGCCCGCGTGAGTGGTCACGAACTTGATCATTGGGGCTGCCAGCACGAAGGCAGCGGCATGCTACAGCCAGTTGACCAATCGCTCAAGAGCAACGACCGTGCCCAACCTACCCACTAAATGGAAATTGTTTGCCGTCAGGTCGTTACGAAGCCGCAGCGGCACGAAGGTGGAACGCCAGGGGACGAATTGTCGTGCGAGTTGCATGCCAGACCGCCGCAGCTTGCACGATGCACAAGGCGGCCACTGCGAATGCAGACACAGCTTTTCGATGGCCGGCAGATCGATGCATGCTCCAATCCCGAGGGAGTATATCAAACACCGGGGGCCGTCTTCAGGTATTCCGCGATTGGCCCCAGCGCGAGAACAGGGAGAAAGGATAGAGCACCGATGAGCAAGACCGTTCCCAGCACCAGGATTCCAAAAGTGATGGTATCGCTGGGCAGCGTGCCGATGGTTTCCGCTTTCCGGCCTTGGCGGGCGAAACGGCCTGCCAGTTCCAGCGCAAGGGCGGCGAGCACGAATCGCCCAGCCATCATGGCCAGGATAGTCGTGATGTTGTAGAAGGCGCTGTTGGCATTCAGCCCCGCCATGTTCTGGCCATTGTTGGCCATGCACGAGGCATACGCGAAGACGATCTCCGTGAATCCTCGGACGCCGTCGTTGGTGACCAGGCCCGCGCGGCCCTCGGTCGATGCGACGGCCCATCCCGCCAGCGGCAGGACGACAAGCGGAGTGATCAGGGCGTAGAAGGCGACGAGCTTGGCCTCGGTAGGCCCTATGGTCTTACCCACGTATTCAGGCGACCGGCCAACCATCAGACCTCCCAGGAACACGGCCACCAGGGCAATCATCAACAGGCTGTACAGACCGGTTCCCAGCCCGCCGAAGACGAGCTCGCCGAGCAACATGTTGACGAGCAGGACAAGCACGCCGATCGGGTGATACGAACCGTGCATCGAATTGTACGACCCGGTCGCGCCGTTGGACGTCACCACGCCGGCCAGCACCGAACCGCCGACGCCGAATCGTGTCTCTTTTCCCTCCATGTTGCCGCCAACGACGGCAAGGTCGGCCAGCCGCCGTGGCTCGGCACTCTCGGCACGGTCGCAAATGACCAGCCCGGCAACAAAGAGGACCACCATGAGCGCCAGCAAGAGCCAGCCGGCGCGAGGCCGGCCGACCATCCTGCCGAACAGGACCGGAAACGCGGCGGGAATCACCGCGATGGCCAGCATCTCGACGAAATTGGTAAGCGGTGTCGGGTTCTCGTACGGGTGCGCGCCGTTAGCGTTATAGAAGCCGCCGCCGTTGGTGCCCAGGTTCTTGATCAGCTCCAGGACAGCCACGGGACCTTGCGCGATCGTCTGCACCGAGCCTTCCCGCGTGTGCGCCTGGATGTAGGCGCTGAGGTTCAGTGGCACTCCCTGCCAGACCAGGAACAGGCCGCCGATCCACGACAGCGGGATCAACACCCATAGTAGCGAACGCACCAGGTCAACCCAGAAGTTGCCAAGAGTCGCAGAGCCTTCGCGCACGAACCCACGAATGAAGGCCAGGCCAACCGCAAGACCGGCCGCTCCGGCGAGGAAGTTCTGCACCGCCAGGCCGAAAACCTGGGTGAAATACTTCAAGGTCGATTCGCCCGCGTAAGCCTGCCACGTGGTGGTCGTCGCAAAGCTGACTGCGATGTTGGCCGCCAGGTCGGCCGTCATGGGTGTCGTGAGGTAGCTCGCGTCGGGACCGCCAGGAAGCCAGCGCTGGAACATCAAGATCAAGAAAAGGAAGGCTGTACTCAACATGCCGAAAGCAAGGAAGCAGAGGAAATACTCGGCCGCGGTCATCTCTCGCTTCGGATCGACTCCCAGCCAGCGATAGAGTTGCGCCTCCACAGGGCGGCAGACCGGGTCGAGAAATGTCTTCTGACCGCAGAAAACGCGCATCAGGTAGAAGCTGATCGGACGCGCGAGCAGGACGACGGTCACGAGAAAAGCGGAATATTCGAACCAGCGCATGCGTGCGAAGCTCCGATCGAGGTGGTCAGGGGCTCGCCGGTGAGGGGGAAGAGACTGCCAAGGCCAAGTCGTCGAGCGCGAGGTTGAGCTCGAGCACCGAGACCCGTGCCGAGCCCAGGAACCCGAGTTGCGGGCCGAAGGTATACTCCTGCACGAGCCGCCGGACCCGTTCCTGACTCAGCTTCCGTTCCCGCGCGACCCGGGCGATCTGCAAGGTCGCGTTGGCGACGCTGATGTGCGGGTCGAGACCGCTTCCCGAGCGCGTGACGGCATCGATCGGGACGGGGAACGTTGTCGGTAGTCCGTTCTCAAGACGGAATTCGCTTGCAAGTTGCCGGACGCCCGCGAACGACTCGTCCACGGTCGGGGTCGCTGGGTCGTCGCTTGCTCCATCGCGCAGCTTGGGGTTCGCCGGACCGAGGTTCGTGCCGCCCGATGCCAGGGCATCGTAGCCCCCACCGGCCGCGGATGGCCGCGGGTGAAAGTCACCCGGCCTTTTGCTGCTCTGCCCGATCAGTCGAGAACCGACAACCTCACCGTCCCGGACGATCAGGCTGCCCCGCGATTGTCCCGGAAAGAACAGGCGAGCCGGGACGGCCAAGGCGATAGGAAAAATCAGACCCGTTACGATGGACAAGAGGGGAACGCTGAGCAGCGCGGGACGCAATTGCTTGCGCCAACGGGAACGTGTCATCGGATGGGATCTCGGATCGGTCGAGTTTGAACGGGTCGCCGAGAGAGCGAGTGGCTCGCCCGCGCGATCGACTTCGCTCGCGGTTTCGTCGGACGCGGTCACGTGTCACCATCCTTTCTTTTCAGCGATCGGCGGACAAGATACGGTTGTTGTGCGGAACATCGCACATCCCCCCTGATTGATGCTTCCACAGCAAATCACGATCCGACGGCGTTCCTCGAAGCCGCATATCGTTTGCAGAGTGAGGAATGCAGCAATTCTCAGGTGCCCACGTCGGGCTTCGGCGGGACCAACATCTTGCGACTTGCATTGCGTCGTAACCGCATTGTGCACGATGAGGCTCGAGGTGAACAACCCGCGATCGTTCGTAATCCGAGCATCCCTCCTGCGATCCCCTCTCGCCAGTGACCACCGGTAAGCGGTTGGCGTCTGGATGAGAGGCGATAGGCAGGTCGCCCTTGCCTATCACGGTCAGCCGCGGCCCGACTCCCGTTTCAAACTCCCACTCCCGGAGTTCAACTGGTAATTGACCCCCGCCGTACTTCTGAATAAATTAGATGATTATTCTCATGCCCTGATCGGCATGGGGGTTAATTCACAAGGGGCGGGGGTTGCTTCAGGGTCGGATCGGCCACAAGACAACTAACGCCGCTTGCGAACGAGAAACGATGATTTTTTAGCTTTCGACCGCCTGGCGCCTGGGTGTGTGATTGGTCTTGAGCGGACCTCCCGGCCGGCGCGGATGGCAAATGCCGACACAATGAACTGACAACCGCAATGAGCGCGAAGACAGAGGTGACCCGGTGGTGAGTGGTTGGCTCTGGTTGAATCTGGCTCTGGCTCTGATCCCGACGGCCTTGATCTACCTGGCGTCTCTGGCTTGCAAGCGAATTTCGTGTTCGCCAGGCACGGGGAATCCTGGTCGGTGCGACCGTCCTGGCGACCGCTTTGTCAGCGTCTCCAAGAGGATGCGGGCCAGGCAGCTTGCGAAGGTGGGCCGCAGGCCAGATTCCGCCGTATCCCCGGGTGCATTGTTGCGCGTACATTTCCCGCGAGGTGTTCCTTTCGCCCGTGAGGGTCGGACAGGTTTCCTACGTGTTGCCTCTCTGATAGCGCCGCGGTCCATCCTGTGTGGTCCTCGCATCATGGGGATGGGCGTGTGAGTTGTTGAGCCGGCGTCCCTGTCCTTCCGCGCTTGCACCGGTAGCGATTTCCGCGGGCGGGTCTGCTCGTGGGTCGTGCTTGTGTTTGAGCTCGATCGATTGCTCTCTCCGCCGCAGTACCGAGCCCGGCTTGCTCCTGGCCGTGACGGCGGGCACCCCACCGGGCCAGATGTGTCGAATGCCTGATCTGGAAAGGCCGGGCGGCGCCGTGGACGGATCGATGATCGGGGGAATGATCGGGCTCTTCGTGGGGATGCTGGGGGGAATCGCCGGGGCCTACGTGATGGGCCGGCTGCGTGCCCAGACGGCCCGTGGGCTGGCCGACCAGATCCTCGCCAACGCCAATCGCGAGGCCGAAACCACTCGCATGCAGGCGGAACTCCAGGCCAAGCAAGACATGCTGAGGCGCCGGGACGAGCTTGACCGCGAGATGGAGGAAACACGCAAGGGCCTCCGCGAGCAAGAACGGCGAATCGAGAAGCGTGGCGACCTGCTTGACCAGAAGCTCGAGCTGATCAACCGGAAGGATCGCGAGTTCGAGTCGATCCAGCACTCCCTGTCGGAGCAGCAGGAGGAACTGCAGAAGCGTCAGCTCGAGCTGAAGCAGACTCATGCCGAGCAGCGTGAGCTGCTGTGCAAGATTGGCCGGCTGGCGCCAGAGGAAGCACGCTCGATTCTGCTGGCGCGCGTTCAGCAAGAGCTGCGGGGCGAGGTCGGCCTGCTGATCATGCGGCACGAGGCGTCGATTCGCGAGAGCTGCCAGCGACGGGCGCGGGAGATCCTGACGACAACCATCCAGCGCTATGCTGCCTCTCACACCGCGGAGGTCACGGTCAGCACGATCGATATTCCCAGCGACGAAATGAAGGGCCGGATCATCGGCCGCGAGGGGCGAAACATCCGAGCGTTCGAAAAGGCAACAGGCGTGGATGTGATCGTGGATGACACCCCCGGGGTCGTGGTCGTGACCGGGTTCGACAGTGTCCGCCGTGAGATTGCCAAGATCGCGCTTGAGAAGCTGATCCAGGATGGGCGTATCCACCCCACTCGAATCGAGGAGATCGTCAAGGAAACCCAGGAGGAGATGGAGCAGCACATCCGCCGGCTCGGTCAGGAGGCCGCGCAGGAGGCAGCGGTGATCAACCTGCACGAAAAGTTGCTGGACTATCTGGGCCGGCTCAAGTTCCGCACCAGCTACTCGCAAAACGTGCTCAGGCACTCGATCGAGGTGGCGTTCCTGACTGGGATGATAGCCGAGGAGATTGGCCTCAGCGGCGCGCTGGGGCGGCGGTGCGGGCTCTTGCACGACATCGGCAAGGCGGCAGACCACGAGATGGAAGGCGGGCACCCTGTTGTTGGTGCCGAGCTGGCCAAGCGGTATGGAGAGGGTCCCGAGGTGGTTCACGCCGCGCTCGGGCATCACGACGACCTGCGGGTCGATGCTCCGTACACCGTGCTGGTGGCGGCGGCCGATGCCATCAGCGCCAGCCGGCCGGGAGCCCGGCGCGAGACGCTCGAAAAATACGTCCGCCGGCTGGAGGAGCTCGAGTCGCTTGCCCTGGGGTTCCCGGGGGTCGAGCACGCCTATGCCATCCAGGCAGGACGAGAGGTCCGGGTGCTGGTAGACAGCCAGCTCCTGGATGATGCCGGCTCGGCGTCGCTCTGCCGCGACGTCGCCCGGGCGATCCAGAATCAGTTGAACTATCCCGGCGAAGTGAAGGTCACCGTCCTCCGGGAGACTCGCGCGGTTGAGTTTGCCCGCTGAGTTCGCCGGCTGCCCTGCCCTGGCTTTCCCGTACAAGGCGGAGCGGGCGGTTCGGCCCCTGATCCAGAGAGCGAGCCTTGCATGTCACTCAACATCCTGTTCATCGGCGATGTCGTTGGTTCCCCAGGCCGGAAGATCGTCTGCCAGGCCTTGCCCAGGTTGATTCCCCGCTGGGGGATCGGCCTGGTTGTCTGCAACGCGGAGAACGCCGCCGGCGGTTCGGGATTGACGGTTCGCTGCTTCGAAGAGCTGGCCGATGCCGGCGTCGATACGATGACGATGGGTGATCACGTCTACCGCAAGGACGAGATCTTCAAGATTTTCGAACGCTCCGACCGGGCCATTCGGCCAGCCAACTTTCCGCCCGAGGCACCCGGACCCGAGCTCGCCTTGGTCCAGGCCCGCGACGGTACCCCGGTCGCCGTCTTCACCGTGCTCGGTCGCACTTTCATGCGGCCCGTCGATTGTCCGTTCCACGCGGCCGATCGCCTCCTCGAGCAAATCCGCGGGACAGCTCGGGTCGTGGTGGTGGATATCCACGCCGAGGCCACCAGCGACAAGCAGCTCCTGGCCCGCTACCTCGATGGCCGGGTCTCGGCGGTGCTGGGAACACACACCCATGTCGCCACCGCCGACGAGCAGATTCTCAAGCAGGGAACGGCCTATCAGACCGACGTGGGCATGACCGGCCCCCATGACTCGATCATCGGCCGCCGCTACGATCGGGTGCTCAGCACGGCCCTCACCTTCGTTCCCGCCTATTTCGACGTCGCCACGGGTGATCCACGGCTGAGTGCGACCCTGTTCTCGGTCGATCCCGAGACCGGCACTGCGCAGTCGATCCAGCGTGTGAGCATCAACCAAGAGGAAGCGCAGCGGCTGCTGACTGAATCGGCCGACGAGACGCGCCCGGCGCGGTCAGTCGCACCGCTGCACGGCTGACCCCTCGAGCTCTCCAGCACACGTTCAGACGACGAGCCCGCTCGGTCTGATCCGTTCCGCCAGCCGCTCCAGGCGGTGAAGCCCGCGGGCAACTCCCCGCGCGACCTCGCACGCGTCGTCGAAGTGGCGATGATCCAGGTAATGCCAGCTCAGCCAGTGCCCCGCGATCAGTAAATCGCTGGTGGCCTCGAGCGCGGCGATCAGGGCGGCCTCGGATGCGTCGAGCGGACGTACCTGCTGGTATGCGGCCAGGGCCAGGGTGCGCAACACGTAATCATCGGGGAACCACTCACCGATCAGGCGCGCCAGGTCCGCGGCCACGGACTCAATTCCCATGGCCCCAAAGTCGATCAGGCCGGAAAGCCGGTCGGCTTCGAAGAGGAAGTGCTCCGGGCGGACATCGCGCAAGCACGGCTGGAGCGTAACTTGCAGCCGTGCTGCGTCGCGGAGCGAGGGTAAGAGCCGGGGAATGGCCGCCTGGGCCAGAAAAACCCAGCGCTGGCCCATGACAGCCTGCGCGTCAGCCTGCGAGCGGTCCAGAGCGGCGACCATGACGTCGAGACCGCCAGCGGCCAGTTTCTCGAGCTCGCGAATCCCAAGACGAAGGCCGGGACTGGCTCCGCGCTGCCCATGGCCGGAGAGTCGCCGGTGAACAGAGGCCAGCGCCGCGAACGCGGACTGAACGCGACCCGCCGCCGGCGGACGTTCGAGCGCGGGAGTGCCGGGTAACCAGGGCGCAACCTCCCAGTAGAGGCCGTCCTGGTGCTGGACCGTCCGTCCATCGCGGGCCGGCAAAGGCACGGGAAGAGCAACGAGACCGAGTCCCGACAGTTCTCCGAGCCAGCCGTGGATCATCTCCAGGCGAGCCGGCGTCGGCCCGTGCCTTGGCCAGGCGCGGAGGGCCATCTCGCCGTCGGCCGCATGGTATTGCCAGAGCGTCGCACCGCTCGAGCCCCCCGCGTTTCCCAGCCGCCGAATCTGAGAGATAGGCTGAACCCGCGACGGATAGCGCGACAACACGAGGGAAGCAGAGTCTTGAAGCATGTCCGGCAGAAATGCCTCACGCGGTACTTGCCGGACCCTGAGCGCTGGCGACCGGGTGTGTCGCCAGACGCATGGACCGGGCCTGGAGATCAAGCAAAGCCTGGAGGAAGCGTCGGGAGACCTCGGCCTGCACGGCTTTTTCGCCGGCATGGCTGGGCTCAAAGTCGGTAAGGTCGATGGGATCGCCAAATGTCACGACGGCCTGCGACGGGGTAATCAGGGATTCGCCGATCTGGTTCGTTTCCGGCGTGCCTCGAATGTAGGAAGGGATCACGGGGACGCCCGCCCGGACTGCAAGGAAGGCCGCTCCGGGAAGGATCTCGCCGAGCTCGCGGCCTGAGCTCGGCGTGATCCGACCTTCGGGGAAGATGGGCAGGACACGCCCATCGGCGAGTGCCCGTAGAGCGGCGCGGATCGCCTGAATATCGCGGCCGTCCCGGTTCACCGGAATGCAGCCGACCCGCTTGCAGAACCAGTGAATGAGGGACCAATCATAATATTCCCTGGCGATTATGAAACCCAGGACGCGGCGACAGCCCGCCTGCAGGACAAGGTGATCGATCCCGCAGGTGTGGTTGGCAATCAGGATCGCCGGACCATTGCTGGGTAAAGGAGCCCAGCCGTTGGTCTTCAACCGGTGCCAGAGCGCGCAGTAAGCGATGACCATCCAGTGCATCGGAAGGAGGGTGCCATGGATTTCGGGCTGAGTTTGCTGTCCGGACGGCCCTGGTCGCGCTGGCAGGAGGATGCTGGGCAGGATGAGGAGAAGAATCGTCAGTGAGAGCAAGACCCGGCAACTCATGAAGGGCTCGTGGGCATGGACAGGGAACAGCGATGCCGGCATTCTTCGGCGTTTGTCGTTTCTTTCCTATCCAATCACGGACCCTAGCTCGAGGTCAAGTCTGGCGGCCTCTCCGTGCCGTCGCCGTTACCGAATCCTCGGCTCAACGAATCAAGCGGCTGCCCTCAGCTCGCGGCCGAGTATCGCAGTCAGGTCGTTGACGCGCTTCATCTTGGGAACCTCGTCAAGGTCGATGGCAACGTGGTACCGATCCTCGATCAGCATGATGACGCGGACCAAGTCCAGCGAGTCGAGCGCGAGTTCCTCGAGAAGCAACGATTGAGGTGTAATCTCCAAGTGCTTGGACTTGGCGGAGACGGCATGGATCAGGCCGACGACAACCGGGAAGAGCTCGCTGGACGATTCCACTGTTTTCAAGGAATTCATCATGGACCGCCTCGATTGGGAACGGGAACAGGCCAGCGTCTAATGCCATGATCCAAAAGTCGTTGCGTCGGCCGAGGAGCCAGAACAGGCCAAGGCCATCCACGAAGGGAAGAAAGCTCGAGGCGAGAAGATGGCCGTGAGAACACAAACTGACATTTCATTTGAGATCTTCGGTCGATCGAGTCGCAGAACTTCAGTTTTTTTTGCAATTCTGTCAAGCACGATCGGCAAAGACGGTCCCCCGGTTCCGTCGCTGGAATGGTCTTGCGGACATACCAGTGGCGACGGGTTCTTCCACGCCGATGAAACGATCTCTTGGTCTGCGCCTCGAGTCCCGAGGACGCGGGCTCTTGCCGGACCTCATGAGCGGCGCCTGTTTTTCGGCCAGAAAACGCACTGGTGCGTTGATGATAACGCGAAAGGCAACTATAATAGGCGGCCGTACAGGTGTGGCAGGTCATCGCTCGCACGGTTGTTTTCGCGTGCGGACCGGAGGCACGGGCTTTCGGTTTTTCCATTACTTTCGGATGGCCTTGCCCGTCTGAGACCCCTCGAAGGAGCAACATCGTGACTAAGACGTTGAGATTCCAAGCGCTGGCACTGGTTGCAAGCATGGGTCTATGTGCGGCACTGATCAGCGGCTGCAATCCTGAGGAACCGGCCAAGCCGGTTACTCCCGCCCCGACACCGGGCGTTGCCAAGCCAACACCGGGCAAGATGGAAACGAAGACCCCGCCTGCCCCCATCACCCCGCCGAAGACCGAAACCGAAAAAAAGTAAATGGTGCCAATCTTCCGCGGTCGAGCTCGGCTCGCCGCAACGAGCTCAATTCCTGGAACCGGCTACGTATCCAATCAGGCCGCGCTCCCACGGGGAGCGCGGCCTGTTTCGTTGCTTCAGAGGCCCCTTTCCGCAAAGCTGGACTCTCAGGTGCCGCGCCCCTGGACGACCGGGTTCTTCAGCGTGCCTATGCCGTCGATCGTGATCCGGACCAGGTCGCCCGCCTGGAGGCTAAAATCATCAGGAGGCACGATGCCGGTGCCGGTCAGAAGGATCAGGCCGCCTGGGAAGTGATTGTCCCGTCCCAGCCATTCGATCAATTCCCCAAAGGAGCGGACCATCCGGCCGGCAGAGGTGTCACCCGTGTAGATCGCCGTTCCCCCGCGGTCGATTTCCAGGCGGATCTCGATGTCTGTCACCGTCGGCATGAACGAGGCCAGAGTGATAACCGGCCCCAGGGCGCAGCAGCCGTCGTAGACCTTCGCCTGGGGAAGGTACAAGGGGTTCTCGCCCTCGAGGTCACGAGCGCTCACGTCGTTGCCGATCGTGAAGCCGACCAGCTTCAACCCGGGTGAAATTACCAGGGCAAGCTCCGGCTCGGGAACGCACCATCGACTGTCGCCGCGAACCCGGATCGGCTGGTTCGGCCCCACCACCCGACTGGGGGTGGCCTTGAAGAATAGCTCGGGACGGGCTGCACGATAGACCTGGTCGTAGAACGAACCCCCCTGGTCCGACTCCTCCTGGCGTGCCAACTTGCTGCGCTCATAGGTGACCCCCGCGCCCCAGACTTCCTGATTGTCGATGGGTGCGTTCACCTGGATCGACGCGAGGTCAATCCTTTGTCGCGAGGAGGCCAGAGCCGCCTGGATCTTGTGCAAAAAGTCATCCGCGTGCAGAATCGCGGAGAGGGCCTGGGGCCCGGAGGCAAGAGGAACGACCTGTTCTCCATCCATCAGGCCCACCTGGGGAGTCGAGTCGGAATCGGTTGTGAACTTGATCAGACGCATGCTCGGGCCTGCCCAGTGAGTTGGAATCTCGCGAGCCTGCCCGGAAATGTGGGCGCGGGTCTCGGCTTGAAAGAAAAGGCGAACGGGTCCAGTGGCAAAATAACGGGAGTGGTCCGGTCTTGTCATCTCACCACCTTGGCGCGGCCGCGGCGATCGAGGCGGCCGCCTGTGTCCGGGCGATCCGCGACCAGTCGATCCCGCCGACCATCAACTACCGGCAGGACCCGGAGCTCGACCTCGATTATGTGCCCGATCGTGCCAGGCCAGCCCGCCTGGCGAGGGTGATGAGCGCATCGTTCGGGTTCGGCGGAACTAACAACGTTCTGATTTTCGGCGAACCGCAACTCTGATTTCTCAGCGATTCACGTGGCCCTCGATGACCTGGCCCGTAAACCAGCCGGGTTTACCCGTCGCCGAGGTGATTCTTATAATAGAGTGGACTTGGTGTGCGAACTCCAGTTTCTCGAGCGTCTGCCAACCGCGTCGGGGCATCAGCACAGGAAGAGGTTCTGCTCATGGGAGTGAGTTCCGGTCGAGCCCGGGTTGCCGATCTTGCTTTTCAGGTTTTCAACCGCGCCGTCCATCCCGACTGGTTCGCAACCCGAGTTTACCGCCGGATCCCCCAGGAACGTTGGGAGGCCGACGTCAGGATCATCGAGGGGGGCCACGCAATCATCTTCGGGACCGGGCCGATCCGCCTGACCGAGGTGCTTTCCGGTCCCGAGACTCCATTACCGGCACCAGGACTACTGTTTCACTCGGCCATCAGGACGGAACGGTCCGCCAGTCTGCACCCGGGTGGAATCGTCGAATACCAGACCTGCTTCGAGGTCGAGCGCGTCGATCGCGAAATTTTCCGGCATCTCTGCGATGAAATGATCGCCGATGCTTCGCGTCATGCCCTTGTTCATCGCTTCGGGTCATCCAACCGGCTGGCGCCTCCCGCCCTGACTCATGTTCACGTCGAGGCCCGCGTTCGCGGATTGTCGGTCCAGTCATTTCATACCTTTCCCGACGAGTGCGCGATCGTTCGCTCACAATCGCTTTACGAGTTGATCCGAACGTCCCCGAAGTGTTGATTTCCAAGCGGCTGCAACCGGAGCCTGGCAGAAAACACCCAGCCGGTTGGTGGTCGCGTTGACATCGCCCGGCACCATTCTGGCCGTGTCGAGACTCGCTCACGGCCCCCTCGCGGCCGCGCTTTCACACTCACGGATGGCTCGATGTTGCGTCAACAATGAAAGGCAGTTAAGATCAGTTGGGCGTCATAGCGTGAGCGTGATGACATCAATTCATCCCCGGAGGCGACCGATGGAACGGATGGAACACATCCGTGGCAAGATTCTCAAAGGCGACGAAACGGTCCTGGATCCAGTCGATGGCTATCTCGCCTGCCACGACCATAAAGGGCACAAGACCTTTTATGGCTACTTCGAGATGTCAAGTGAGGAACTCAAGATCCTCAACCACGAGACATGCTACCGGCTTGTCCTTAACGATGGCCGGAAGGCGAACATCTACACCGAGATTGTTCCCAGCAACATCGTGGGGAAATCCGTCGCCGAATTCCACATCAGCGGGGTTCTGAAAAAGTGAGGCGCCAGGGCCAAGCTCCTGACTCTCCTGCCCGTTCGACGGCTCCAGAGAGGCTGCGGGATTGGCCACGATACTCGAACTCGCCGTTCGACTTCGCCAATCGCGCAGATTGATGCGATTGAACATGGCCGGCGAGTGTGGCCGGCGATTCTCGAGGTCTGTGACTGCGTGGTGCCGCCCCAACAGCCGATATCTTGTTTTGTGACGCCTCGAGGAGAGCAGCAGAGATGTCTCTGGCTTGCGGTCGCCGTGGCGGGAACGTTCCTGTGAACCGCTCCAAGGTCGTCGCATGGCGAACGACCGCTCACCGTACTGGTCACGCGAATGTCAAAGTTCTCTCATTGAATCCTCATGGGCCCCCGACTCGTGGGTTTGCCACAAAAAAATCGGCTTGCGAGGAAAAAATTTTATCGGTGCTCGCGAGCGATCCTAAGTAACTTGGATACCACGCTCCGCTGGTGCCATAGTGACGTCGCAATTGGCACAATCAGCGGCAGTGTTGAAGCGAATTCGGTTGGCTAGGTTCGTCCAGGCGTGTATCCTGCGATCGTCCGGACGAGGGGTGCTGCCGGAGTTACCGGTAAGCGATTCGGCATCCCAGGAGCATTGCCACGATGCCTGATCTCTCCCGAATCGACCGTGTCCGAGGGTGTCTGCTGGGGTTGGCGATCGGCGACGCGCTGGGCGCTCCGCTGGAAGGCCTGACAACGCAGCAGATCAAGACACACTACGGTCGTGTGAAGAATTACGTCGATGGCGTTCAGGCCTGGAAACGAAAGCCCTTTCGATGGCGATTGAGGGGGCTCTACTCCGACGACACGCAGCAGGCCCAGGCGCTCTGCGATGTCCTGATTGATCATCGCCGGATCGAACAGCAGAAACTGGCCGAGCTTTACCTGGCACTGGCAACGCCCAAAGGGTCGTTCGTGGGTGCCCACCGAGGGATCGGTCGGACTTTCCGGCAGGTCCTGATCGACCTGGAGCACGGAGTTCCGCCCCGCCTCAGCGGTCAGAAAACCGCCGGCATCGGCGCGGCGATGAGGATTGCCCCGGTCCCGCTCTACTTTGACGACGATCGCGACGCGATGTTCGAGTCGGCAATGGCCGCCAGCATCATGACCCATCGCGATGTGCGCAGCCTCAGCGGCGCGCTTCTGGTGGCGCATGCCGTCCGCCGACTGGTGGCCGGCGAACCCCGCGATCCCAGCTTGCTGCTCTGGGTCGCCGCCGACGTTGCACGCGACGAGGAACGCATCGCCGCAGAATACGGCGACGTCATGATCTCCTACGACCGCCATGCGAGGGCCCTCCCGCGGGCGATCGCCCACGTCGAGTCCATACTCGACCTGCCACGCGAACGCGCCTTTTCAGCCTTGGTCGAGGAAGCCAACCGGCACGGTGCCCAGCCCGCGTGCGAGCGCCCGACGATGGGCTTCCCGCCGGCTTGCATCCCGACCTGCCTTTACCTCCTGCTCACCACCGACAGCTTCGAGGAGGCGCTCACCGAAGTCATTAACCTGGGTGGCGACACGGACACCGCAGGAGCCATCCTGGGTGCCCTCGCGGGTGCAAACTACGGAATTGGACAGATTCCCAGACGCTGGCTCGACGGTCTCCAGAATCGCGCCGGCATCGATGCCAGGGCCCGCGCACTGGCCCAGCGGTCGGCCCGTGGTCTGGACATCCCCGACCTGATTGCCACCGAACAGGAACTCACCCGCAAGGAAGAGGCATACCTTGAGCAGCATGCAACTTTCTCCCGCAAGGGTGGCGACAGGGGTGCCAACCAGGTCATCTGAACCCGGCCTGCCGTCGCCGCTCGTCGCTTCCTGTTGTCGCGAGGCCTCACCATGACCCCGCAGACTTCATCACACGCGCGGTGCTCTTTCCCCAGCGAACGTTTTGGGGTAGGCTCTTCGTGGAGAGTTAATTTGGGTGGATCGGGATGTGCCCGCGCTTCACCGGGTCGAGTGCCGGCTGGTGCTCCAGACTTTTCGCCGCGCGCCGGCCTCTTGATCGCACCCCCGCGACCTCGGCCCTTGGGGAGGCCGTCCAGCGATGAGTCGGAGCATCGGCGATCGGATCCGCAAGAAGCTGCGCGAGGCCGAAGGTTACCTGGATCTCG
Source organism: Planctomycetaceae bacterium (assembly GCA_019237095.1). Taxonomy (GTDB): domain Bacteria; phylum Planctomycetota; class Planctomycetia; order Isosphaerales; family Isosphaeraceae; genus Aquisphaera. Next base: position 16,006 of record JAFAHT010000353.1, on the reverse strand, counting down.
ACCTCCCTCGGCATTCCCTGCGTATTCTCGAAAGCAGGACCGAATGGCCGGGTTTGCAATTCGAGGCATGCCTGATCAAGGGCGAAGCTCTACGCCGGCTGAATCGCTTTCGCGAGGCCATCGGACCTCTGGAAACGGCTGCCAGCCTTCGACCCAGCGACAGCGGCGTCGCCCTTGCCCTGGGCTGGTGTTACAAGCGCACAAACCGCCTTGCACAGGCCATCGACTCGCTCGAAACGGCTCGCAGGAATCATCCCGACAACGCCCTGCTGCACTATAACCTGGCCTGCTACTGGAGCTTGGCCGGCAACCTGAGCCGGGCCATGGATGAGCTTCACTCCGCGCTGGAGTTGGAACCCGACCTCCGCAATCGCCTGGCCGATGAGCCGGACTTCCACCAGCTTCGCGGCAACCCGGATTTCGATCGTCTGTTGATGGGCTCGGCGCCTCGCAAATGAAAGCACACGGATCGCAGGGCGAAACCAGGCACAGCGCATTCCGTTCCGCCTACCGCGTTCTGGATCACGATCACCGAAGGCGCAGAATAGGCCAAACGTGGCCAGGCGGTGTTAAACTGCGGCCGCCATCGCACAGTCCGCTTCGACCGTTCGAGAGGCTCGGGCCGGAGGTTTTCACTTCGAGGCTCGGCTCGAGCTCAGCACTCGTCGAGAACGCGCTGGGTAATCCCACGCTCACAGAGCTTGCACCACTTCCATCGCTTCGCGCCGAGAAGTTCGTCGAGATGCTTGTGAGCGATACGGACGCTGCGAAACCAGATCTTGGTCTCGCTTTCGCCGATTTTCTCGAGCTTCGGGCAGCGAGCGAAATGCAGCAGATTGGAAGCCCCGGAAGGTTGTCCCTTGCTCTTGGCGACGTTCAGGGTACCGTGAAAGATGAATCCGATTGCCTCCAGACGCGTTTCCCAAAAATCCTCGGCTGACTCGAGTGGACGAATCGCAGTCTGTTCCTGAATCTGCATTAAATTGTTCCCATCACCACGGGATCGCGACATCTTTTATCAAAGAAGTCTAACCGATTTGGCGGGGAAACGCAAGACAGGGTGACGACGGTGCCCGGTCAAGCTTCTTCATCCAGCGCGAAGGTCGTGACGCCTTGCTACGAGAAACGGTTGGCCATCTTCGAGACCTTCCCCGCTACCGACAGATTCTAACGACCCTGGTCCGGTACGGCTACCATGACGTGGTCGCCGCGCTCCATCTCGAAGGGATCGTCCGGCCAATCGAGCGGGTGACGATGGGTGTGGACACGGCACCCCAGGATCGACCGCGCAGGCTGAGGCTTGTCTGCGAGGAGCTCGGGCCGACATTCGTCAAACTCGGCCAGGTGCTCAGCACCCGGCCCGACATCATTCCCGAAGCCTACACCATCGAACTCGCCGCGCTGCGCGACGACGTGCGGCCGTTTCCGTTCACCAGGGTCGAAAAGATATTGACGGAGGATTACCACGTGCCGCTGGCCGAGGTTTTCCTCTCGATCGATCCTCAGCCGGTGGCCTCGGCCTCGATCTCCCAGGTTCATCGCGCGGTCCTGCGCGACGACAGGATCGTTGCGCTGAAGATCCGCCGCCCGGACATCACCAAGGTGGTGCAGGCCGATCTCGACATCCTCAAGAACCTGGCTCAGCTTGCCGAGCGGCGGCTTCCCTTCCTGGCTCCGTACAAGCCCATGGCACTGGCCCGGGAGTTCGAGCGCAGCCTCAAACGCGAGCTCGACTTCACGATCGAGCGCCGCACCATGCAGCGGTGCCAGAGCCAGTTTGCCAGCGATCCCACGGCACACATTCCGTACGCCATCGAGGCCTTCTCCACACCCCGCGTGATCGCAATGGAGTTCATCGACGGAGTCGGCGTGGATGATCTCGAGGGGATCCGAGCGCTGGGCGCCGACCCCGCGGCGGTGGCCGTGACCGGGGCCCGGATCCTGCTTCGCCAGATCTTCGAGTTCGGCTTCTTCCACGCCGATCCCCACACGGGGAACCTCCGCGTCCTCGCAGGCGGTGTCGTCGCGCCGCTTGACTACGGCATGTTCGGGCAGCTCGACATCAGGACGCGCGAGCGGATCGCCGATCTTCTGGCCGGGCTGATCGCCCAGGACCCCGATCGCGTTCTCGGCGCCCTCGAGGCGCTCGACGTTCGCGGCGAGCAGGTCGATCCCAAGGCCCTCCGCCGCGACGTCAGCGAGCTGGTTCACACGTATTCCGAGCTGACGCTCGACCGCATCAACCTCGGTCTCCTGCTCCGCGAGCTGATTGCGTTCATCCGGACCCACCAGCTTCATATTCCCCCGGACCTTGTGCTCTTGATCCGTTCCCTGGTGACCATCGAGAGCGTGGGCCGCCATCTGGACCCCCGCTTCGACATCGCGTGCCAGCTCGAGCCGTTTCTCCGCGAGCTCTCGCTGCGCCGGTTCCATCCCTACCGTCTGCTCAAGCAGTCCACGCAGACCGTGGAAAACCTTCAGCGGATCGGCACGCTATTGCCCGACCTGCTCAGCCAGTCGCTCGAATCCATCAAGCGCGGGGAGCTGAATGTTCGTTTCGACCTCCAGGGTTTCGAGCGCCTGGTGCGTCAATTGACTCGGGCCAGCAACACTCTGGCCATCGGCATCGTGATCGCCGGCCTGCTCGTCGCCTCGTCCCTGGTGTTACGGGTCGGCGCGACGTCGCTGGCCTACTCGGGGTTCGCCTGCGGTATGATTCTCAGCATCTGGCTAGTCTGGAACATGTCGCGAGGCTGACAGGGCCCGAATCCGATCGCTCCGCTCGTGGATCGCGGCATCTTCTGCGGGAGAGACTCATGGTAGCTATCGAGGGGCTCACAGCCCGGGTCACGGTGTCAATCCAGGACGCCCGGGTCGCCATCGCCGGCGGCCAGTTGGACCTTGACGTGCCGCGAATCCAGGTGGCGATCCCCAGGGAAGACTGCACGGCGCTGACCCGCCGGATGATGCCCGAGCGGTTCGCGTTTCCGGCGATGGAGTTCGGCCTCGGCCAGCGGATCACCGGCCTGGTCTCCAACCTCCGCGGGGTCGAGCTCGATTACGAAGGCAACGAGATCCACTTCAAGGCGCAGCCGAAGTATCGCGTCGAGCTGCACCAGCACCTACCGGTACTCGGCTGGAAGAGAATCGCCGCGATCAGCGGCAAGGTGGACGTTCCGGGCCTGATCCGCTTCCGCCTCGACAACCCCGGCGCGCCTTTGCCGGAGGTGGGAATCTGTTACGAGATCATCCCCGGTGTGCCCAACATCCTGAACATCCCCGACTGGGCCGAGACCTCGTTCAAGCCCGACGGCCAGACCATCCGCGACAAGATCCGCGAGCTGCTGACCCGCCAGGAGCTGATTCGCCCCTTCAGCCGCTTCGCCGACGCGGCCGTCTTGCAGCAGGTGCGGATCCAGGAACTCACCATGTCCACCGACGAGACCTGCGTGCGGCTTGACTTCGCCATCGTGGTGCAGGTGGAACACTGAGCTGAAGATGTCCGTTGGTGAGTCTGCCTCCTGCCCGGGACCACGAACTCCCGCTCACGTCCGGATCCGGTCCCACCGCCAGGAGGCGAGCATTGCGAACATGAAGAGCGGCAACCAGGCGGCCAGTGATGGGACGAGCACCGCGGTGCTGCCCAGGTACTGGCAGAGGAGCACCACTCCATAGAACATGGCCGAGTTGCCCAGGGCGAAGCCCAGATTGATGAACATGTTGCGGCCGTAACCGCCAAGCACCAGGGGCAGGCTCATGAACAGCAGGGTCATGGCAAGGATTGGCCGCATCAGGCGAACGTGAATGTACATCGTGATATCGGCTCGTTCCGTGCCGTCACTGGCAGGGTCGGCCAGGCCGTCGAGCAGCTCGCCCATCGTGGCGTACTGGTACCAGTTCGGTTTCCTCGTCATCGCCTTGAACGACAGGCTCGACTTGAGGAAGTAAACGTCGCCCGCCAGCAATGCCGGGTCGCCGCACGGCGGCGGAAATCCGGTCGTGTCTTTCACCAGGGTAAGAATCGATGCGCCAGGCTCGAGCAAGACTGGATCAACCGGCGGATTGACCGAGGCCGCTCGAATCAGCCAGCCGCCCTTGATCGGAGCCGTGGGATGATCGGCAGGAACGTAGGTGGCCTGCCGGGCCTCGATTTTGCGGATCGCGCCGAACACCGCGTACGGGATCGTGGCGTTGAACCGATTGACGATCGTCCGGGTAGCCCGGTCGGCCCAGCTTCCATCCACCATGATCCCGCGCGAGTCGTAGCGGCTGGGAACCTGAACCTTTTCCATGCCATCGTCGGCGTGTGATTTCTGGATCTCCTCGGCATGGCGGGGAATCATGATCTCCTGGTTGGCCACCGACAGCCCGCTGACGATCACCGATGAGAAGAGCACCGGCCGGATGGCTCGGTGCGTGCTGATCCCGGCCGCTAGGATCGCCAGGTGCTCGTTGTTCCGCTGCATCCAGGTCACCGTGAAGATCGCCGCCATCATGCCGATCACACCGCCAAGCTGGTCGAAATAAAGGGCCTGGTGCAACAGGTAATACCGGCCCATCACCTTGATGAGCTCGACGAACCCCTCGGCCCGTTTCATAAACTCGTCCAGATTACTGAATGCGTCGATCACGATGTAAAGACCGACCAGCGAGACATAACAGGTGAAGTAGGCCTTGATAAACGCCCAGTACCGCTGGCGATCGAGGATTCGCATGTCTCGACTCCCATCGCGAGGAGATCCGTTTTCGGTTCCGACCCGACGAATCTCGCTTCAATGCCTGATGATCTTGGGATAAACCCACACTGAGAGCATGGCGAGCACGAGGTTGCCGATCCAGAGCGCCCTGGCCGGCTCCATCGAGCCCTCCTTGCCAAGGTTGACTCCGAAGAGCATGAGCGGATAGTAGAGCGTGATGATCGGCACGAAGCATGAGATGAATGCGCTCAGGAAGTCGCGCTTGGCGAAGAGAATTCCCACCGGGGCCCCGAGGATCACGAACAGCAAGCTGCCGAAGGCCATCGAGGTGCGAAGCTGTTTCTCGGTCTCGAACTGGTCGACCCGTGACTGCCAGTAGGTGTGCTCGATGAAAGCCCTCTGGACCTCGGCCCACTTGACGTCGTCCAACCGGCCGGTAGCGAACTGGAACCCCACGGTGATCGCCTGTTGCTTGCGGTCCGTGGCGATCTTCCGCCGCGCCTTGATCAGCTCTTGCTCGATCTCTTCGTTGGGGTATTCCTGGATGGACTTCTCCATGGCGAACTGTCTGTCCTGGGGAATCGGTATCTCCAGGATGTTCCCGTTGATGATCGCCACGTCGTCATCCTTGCCGTAGTTCTGAAATTCGGCCTGGTCGAGGTGGACGCGAACCATCTTTTCCTTGTCATCGAAATCAAGTTGCGCGCGCTTGGCGAAGATCGTGGCGCTGTAAGTATCGCTGTTGTCCTTGTTCTTGGCTCGCTTGTTGAAGGTGGCGTCCTTCATGATCTTGCCCTCGACGTCGCGCACCTTGATCAAGAACGGCCAGTTCGGGTTGTTGAACTCGCGGTCGCGCTTGAGAAACTTGTAGAACGTGTCCTCGAGGTCCTTGAACAGGACAAGCTTGGCGTTATGAGCACTGCGGGGAATCCAGCCGCGGCTGACGTGGAGTAGAAATCCGCATAGGATCATGGCCAGGAAGAGGGTGGGCCAGATCACGGTCATGACGCTCAGGCCGGCCGACTTGACCGCGATGATCTCGTTGTCGCCGGCGATCCGCCCGTAGACCACGGTCACGGCGAAGAGCAGCGAGACGGGCATGGTATAAGGTAGGGTACTGGGAATGACATAGGGAATGAGATGGGCAATGTCCTGGGGAGATAGCAAGCGGCTCCTCATGGCCTCGGCCGCGACCATGAACAGGACGAAAATTGTCGTCATGGTCAGCAGTGACAGCAAGAAGGCGCGGAGCACTTCCCCCGAAACGTACCGCTGCAGGATGTTCAAGACCACGGCCTCCCCAGAATTGCATCCTTGCCCCAGGTCAACCGCTCTGACTCGATGTACTGCCGCGGCGGCAGCCAGGTTCGCCGAACTCTCTCGCTCCTGCCCACGACATCAGCCGACCGCGCCAAGAGCTCCTCTCAGTGCCGCGCCCAGTCGCCGGGCCCCTTCCTCGAGCTCGGCTTCCGAGGGAACCCCGAAGGTCAACCGCAGGTGGTTTCGGGGAACCGGTGCCGGCTCGGGAGCGAACGCATACTCTCCCGGCACATAGAGGACTCCCTCTTGCAAGCACTGCGGGAAAAGCGGCCCTGCGAATCCGGTATCGACCTCCTCCGGAACAGTCATCCAAACGAACAGTCCCCCGTTGGGGTGGGTCCAGTGCACGTTCGCTTGAACGGGCGCGAGATGGCGCTGGAGCGCCGCCACGAACACGTCCCGCTTCTTCCCATACAACTCGCGCAATCGCGCGACATGACGATCGTAATCGCCGCTGGCCAGCGCCCGCTCGAGCAACTGCTGGTTGAAGTTCGCCGACCCGAAGTCATGATTTCCTTTCAGTCTCAGGATCGGATCGATCAGGCCCCTGGGTAAGACTCCGTAGCCAATCTTGACTCCGGGGCTGAAGGTCTTACTGAACGTGCGGGCCAGGATCACCGTCTCGCCGTCGGGGTCCAAGCTCCACAGGCTATGGGGCTCCGGGACACCGTAAGACAAACCGTGATAAGCGGCATCCTCGAGCACGAAAATGCGGCGGTTCGCCGCGTCGGACCACCGCCGCGCCAGGTCAACCAAGGGCTTGCGTCGTTTCGCCGCCAGGCTGATCCCGGTAGGATTGGCATGCTCGGGAATCGCATAGATCAGTTTGACCCGATCAAGCTGCCCGTCGTCGCGGATCTGGACGAGCCTCCGTTCCAGGGCGTCGATCCGCAGCCCTCCGTCGTCGATCGGCACCCGGACCGCCCGGGCGCCTCGGGTCTCGACCGGCCCGAGAAACACGAAATAGGTCGGCGACTCCACCAGGACGATATCGCCGGGATCGAGCAACGCCTCGCAGATCAAATAGATCAACTGGGCGGAACCCGTGGTCACGACGGTGCGGGCGATTGCCTCCTGATACGTCCCCTCGACAACTCCCTCGGTCCGCTCGAGCCGCTCGATCAGTCGAGCTCGAAACCCGGCATGGCCGATAGTCGTCCCGTACTGCAGCGACCTTCGCCCCTCCGCCTCACTGGCGAACATGGCCGAAACCGACCGGGCCGAGACCTCCACCGGCAGCGATTGCTGGTCCACGAATCCGGCCGCGAGGGAGACGATATCGGGATTCTCCAGGGCCGTCTGCATCAGGTTGGTGATCGAAGGAGGGCTGGTTCGGTTGGCGGCCTTGCTCAGTGGAATCCGCAGCGTCTTCGTTCGCGGTTGCTGATTCAAGGAGGGCAATCCCCCAGAAACAAGGGGTACTCTAGCGACCCCTGAAGTGGTGTCAAGCTCGGTTTGCATGCAATCCTCAAGCCGCCTGCCGCGGCAGGTCTCGCCCGGTCTCGAGCATCAGGAAGGTGCTCAGCCTGGGACTTTCAAGGCCCTTGATGCTCGACCTTCGGGCTCTTTGCGCCCGGATTGGTAGACAGTCCAGGCACAATCGGGGTTCGGTCCGGTCGCGACACTCACCCAAGAAAAGACGCATAAATAGAGTTGACGGGAACAAGCACAATCGGGGTTCGGTCCGGTCGCGACACTCACGGCGCCTCCGGCACCGGACCAATGTCCATCACCACGACCGCCGCAACAGGAGACATCGAGCTGCCTTGTCGGCGCCGCAGCGCTGCCGGCGAACTCCAGAACATTGAATTATAACCGAGTTCGGTCTCGCAAGGCACGTCGATGCCCGAGAAAAACGGCGCGGCAGCCGGAACGCCCAAGGCCGACGGAGCGGCGGAGCGGAACCACCTGGAGAACTCGGCTTCCGCCGATCCGCGCGTGACCGTGCGGGCGATGCGGGCCGCGCCCAACAAGGGGGCCAGCATGGCCATGACAAGGATGCCGGAACGCCAGCAAGAAAGCCAGAGCGATGGGCGGACACCGGCCAGAACGGCCAATCCCGTGATGATCATCAAGACCACGTGCGGCTCGCAGACCTTGTACAAAGGCCAGCTCAACAGGCCGATGCCACGCTTCGGCCAGGATGCCGGGGGCGAAGGCCGGCTGCCGCTGCCGCCGGCGACAAGGTAAGTGCCGCCTGCGCTCTTGAGGCGTTGAAAAAAGGCCTTGTAAAGGCAATCGTTGTGCAAACTGAGTAGCGCCCAGCCCCCAGCGATCGCGAACCCGGCGAGGGCCCAGGCCGGCTGACTCGACCGGCTGGCCAGTCCAAACCCCAGACCGAATCCCAGGGCGAAGTTGCCCACGTGGTGCATCACGTAATCGAGATAGACCCCATCCAGGCAGGCCGTGCCTCGCCAGCGAGCGACCTGGCCGTCCACATGATCGAGCCAGAAGCCCAGGTGAGTCAGCGCCACGCCCAGCACGAAGCCCGCCCGAGAGCCCGTTCCGATCGCCAACGCCCCGCCCAGGCTCGCAGCCAGAGCGGCCAGAGTCACCTGGTGCGCCGACAGGCCAAGGCGGACGGCGACCCAGCTTCCATACACAGCCGTCGGCCGAGCGACTCGACGCGCCAACCAATTGCCAATCTCGCGATGCCGCTGCTTCTGGACGGTCGCACGCAAGTCGGCAAGTGTCGGATGGCCGTGGCTCATCGGGGCAGGCTCTCCTTCCCGTGTACCCCCACCGCCTCGTCGCCGAGTCCATAAATGGAATAGCTCCGGACGACTCCGTCGGGGTCGGCCAGATCCTCGTGAAAGAGCGGTGTCTGGGCCGCCAGCCAGGGCGAGAGGAGCTGTCCCAGCGTCGGATCGAATTCGACCGACTCTTTTTCAACCGGCGGGCACATCATGAGGTGCGTGTAACCCTCTCGCTTGAGGATCTCTACAATCTCGCGCGACGATTCCTTGTTCTGGCCCAGGCCCGTCCGGCGGCGATGGGCCAGTTCCATCGTGTATCCGCGGGGGATGTAGAAGCCGCGATGATCCTGCCCGATCAACCGAGCCGTCGCCGGCAGGTTGCGGGCAACCCAACGACCAACGCGGTAGGTCGGCTCGCACCGGCCTAGGAACTCGGCAAACGTTTCCCTTCCCAGCACGACTCCCGCCGCGCGTGCGCCTCGGGTGAGCGACAGGCCGGTCTCCAGGCCGAGCACGAGCATCAGGGCCATCACCAGCGCCCGCGCCGGTCTCGTTCCACGCTCGAGCCAGCGCGTGGCCAGGTAAGCGATGCCTACCGACATCGGCCCCACCGCGAACAAGAGGAACCGCATGCTCTGCCGCTGAGTCATGCACATCACCAGGAAAGCATAAGCCACGGCCGCCAGGCCCAGCACGCGGCGGGGCGCGCGCTCGAACAGAAGTGCGGGCAAGAACAGCAGGAAGACCGGCCCGAACTGGTGCGCGAAGCTGTCGAATCGATCGGGCTCGAGGGTCAGCGGAACGATCGCGCCCAGCAAGCTCCAAACATTCACCGCGAGTGGTCGCTTGATCGGCGCCAGTACCTCGTCGAGCCCCGCTCCGCCGAACCAGCTCTTGAAGAACGGAAAGACCGGATTGCCCGTGTAGACGTACGCCCGCAGGTACCAGGCTCCGCCCAGAAGCACGGCCGTTCCCAGGAATCCCGCGGCCATCATCAGCGTTCGGATCACTGCTCGCCGCGACCGCCACGCCGGATCAAGAACTGGACGCAAGAGCGTCGCCGTGGTCAAAAGGCCCGCCAACACAAGAGCAGGGTACTTCACCCCGATCGCCAGGCCCGTGAAGGCTCCCGCCACCAGGGTCGCGGCCCGAGAAGGACGGTCAAAGCATCGTGTCCAGGCCAGGAACGCCGCCACTCCGAAGGCGGCCAGGGACACATCGTTCAGGGGAGCCGCCATGCCGTTGCTGATCGCCGGCACCAGGACCGCCAGCGCGGCGGCCCACCAGGCCCTTTGGCCCAGGCTGGGACGCGCCAGAGCCGCCACACCGGCGGCGAAGACAAGCCCCAGCACCCACTGGAGACAGCGACAAGCGACTGGCCCACGGAACTCCAGGCTGATCGCATAGAGCAGCTCGGTCACCAGGGGATAAACCGTCTCATGCAAGTCGGGATCGAAATAGACCGCTTGCCGGACCAGGAAGACCTTGGGCACTTGCAGGTGATAACAGAGCGCGTCGCCATCGGTGACGGGCGCCAGCGCGGCCAGGGCTGTTGCCCCCAGCGTGAGCACCAGGAACACGAGCAGCAGCCGGTCGACGACCGTGGTCAAGCCTTTTTCGGGCCATTTCAGCGAATGCCTCGCCAGCTCGCGCAAAAGGCGGAATCCAGCAAGTAGACCGAGTTCAGTAGCCACTCCCAGAAGCACTGCCAGGCCCACCAGGTTCAGCCAGCCTGCCTGTCCCAGGAGCAGGCAACCCAGCGCCAGCAGCCCCAGTCCCAGCGGAGTCGCCAGGGCCAGCGCATCGAGTGGATGGTCGGGCAACTCGCCGATCCAGCTCAGCAGCCGCTTACCGATGCCGGCCGCCACGAGTGCGAGGAATAGAGCCAGTCCAAGATCAAGCATCCGGGTCTCACCTGGTTACGGAGACAGCTTGGCCACACAGAACTGCGATGTAGCCGGATCAGGGTCCACCGGAATCGGCCCCGACTCGGCCAGCACGATACCCTGGCTCCGGTACCAGGCCGCGGTGTCGTATCCGTAGCGGTTGTAGCTGCGGCTCGTCTCCTCGTTATGGGCGGCAAACCGGCGGGCCACGCGGAGGACCTCACGGCGGATGTGCTCCGCGGCCTTGGGCGGGTTGTGCAAGATGACGGCCGAAGTCACTACCATGTCGAACGCACCGTCGGGAAACGGCAGGCACTCGCCGCAGCCCAGGAGGATCTCGATATCGTCCAGGCCCTCCAGAAACCGCCTGGCATGCTCGAGCTGCGTCGTGCTGAAGTCAAGGCCCACCAGCGGAACATCGATCCGCCACCGTAGGGCCCGCAGCAACTTGCCATAGCCGCAGCCGATTTCCAGGATGCACGCCGGACGATAAGCGGCCAGGCGCTGGGCCAGCCATTCGGTACGGAGGGTGCGTGCGGCCTGTCCTTCCTGCTCGCGGAAGTAGTCTTCCCCGCCACGCAAGGTCCAGTAAAGCCGCGGATCGGAATACAGCCAGTGCCGTTTCCAGGACGGCCAGCGGCCAAGAACGCGTCTGAGGGCCTTGTGCCAGGCGTAACGCGGACCCCGACTGCGCACGGCATTCCACGCCCGGACCGGGAGAGCCGAATGAGAAGGAACCAGCAGTTCCATGAACACCGTCCCTGGTCTCTTGGGCGCGACATGTTCGCAGTGTGCGCCGGGCCGCTTCCTGCGAACCCTCAGCGATCCGAAAAGCCGTCTCGCAATCCCAGCCGTTCGCAAGAGGCCCCAAGGTCCAAGCGGGGAGTCTACGTATCGACCGCCCAGCGGTCAAGGCGGGCCGGTGGCAGCCAAGAGAGGGATGCAGAGCGGGCGGTTCACCAAGAAGGGCACGCTGACATCCCAGTCCCCCTATTTATCCCGGATAAAGGTGCGTGGCCAGGGCTTCCAAGGCCTCTCTCGTGGCCAATGCTTCTACTTCCGGGCGAACACGCTCAGCAATCCGCTCGCATCGACGAGTCGGTCGTGCTAGGGTACTGGCGAGCCGCCGCTTTTCCCGGTCCTTGGCTCATCGATCAACTCCGCTTGCCCAGCCGGCGTCTGAGTGATTCGTTCTCCTCCCTTAGGCGAATCACCTCGGCCTCGATTCGCGTCCGCTCGGTTTTTTCGCGCTCGGCTCGCTCACGTTCGGCCTCGGCTCGCTCACGCTCGGCCTCGGCTCGCTCACGTGGAGTCGGCAGCCACCTCCTCGTTGTGGGGTCAAAGACCCTCAGGTCCACTCCCGAGCGTTCCAGGTGCAGCCCCAGCACGGTGCTGGGGAGACGGCCCTGCACTGGCTCGATCGGAACGTACTGGCCCTCAACCAGTCGGAACCCTTGAAACGGCGGTTTGAGGTAATCTTCGGTCGGATCAAAGAGAAAATACTCGGCGACCTTCAAGACGTCGCGATAGAGGATCGGTTTCTTCTTCTGATCCTCCCCGCGGGTCGACTTGGATGTCACCTCGATCACGAATTCAGGGGCCTTTCCCTCGCGCCAGATCAAGTAATGATCCCGCAACGGCTTCTTGGGTACGCCACGTACCACGAACACGTCGGGCGAGACGTGCTTTCGCCTGTCACCGCGCTCGTAGAACACCAGAAGATTGCCAGATACGTAGATGTTAGGGTCCCCGCTAAAATGATCCTCCAGAGTCTCGATGAGGTCCGCCATCTTGTTGCGATGGAGGTCGGTTTCACCCATGGGTCTGCCATCCCGCGTCGGATAAGCGATGTCCTGATCTTGGTCGGTCACGTTCCGAGGAAGTATCGCCATGATCGTCTCCTCTGCTATCTCGCGGAGGCTGCGGTTCGCTAGCATGATCGAGCTGAGCCGGCCCTGCTTCTGCCATGAATTGTACCAGGGAGTGATCCTCCACACAGTTCAATCTCGAAATCGGCGGAGCTGGCCGCGTGCTCACCGGAGAATGCCTCCCCTCGCCGGTCTCACTGCACTCAGCGATCCCGGATAATGAAGTTCCGCTTGTCGCTTTGCTCATCACCGGACATCAGGCAACCCACAGCCTCATCGCCAGCTTCTTGCGGTTCAGTTGTTACGGAGGGTTCGGCCATGTCTCGCCACAATGCACTGGACTCGTGGACTCACGAGGTCGTCTCGGCTTTCCCATGTCTTTCTCGGCCTCAAGCGACTGTCCTGGCCTTTTACAGCTTCGGTGCGATCCTGGCTGATCGGTGCGGTCTGAGCAGCGTTGTCTTGATGTTGGTTCGTGTGCTGGGCGTGGGTTACTCGACCATCCGCTCGCGGTTGCAGGAATTCTATCAACCGGCCTCGGCCAAGTCCGGAACGCGGCGTCGCGAACTCGACGTCACCATTTGCTTCGCTCACCTCATCGCCTGGGCCTTGAAAGGATGGCGGTCGAACCAACTGGCCTTGGCCCTAGATGCCACCAGTTTGGGCGACCGCTTCACAGTCCTGTCGATCAGTATCCTCGATCGCGGCAGCGCGTGCCCCGTGGCCTGGAAGATCATGCAAGCCAACGTCCGGCACCCCTGGAAACCCGAGTGGATCGCGCTTTTGCGCTTGGTTCAGCCCCTGGTTCCTGCCGGATGGACCGTGATCGTTATGACCGACCGCGGGTTGTATGCCCGCTGGCTGTTTCAGGAGATCGTCGCTCTGGGTTTGCACCCGTTGATGCGAATCAACCGCTTGAGCAAGTTCCGCAAGAACCGATCGCGGTCGAGCGTCCCAGTGACGGCACTTGTTCCAAAGCCGGGCCAACGGTGGAAAGGACGCGGTGTGGCCTTCCCGAAGAAACCGCGCCGACGGCTCGATTGCACGCTCTTCGCCTGCTGGGAGGTTGGTCACGAGGAACCCTGGTTCATTCTGACCGACTTGGAACCGGACCAGAGCGAAGGCTTGTGGTATGCGATGCGGGCCTGGATCGAACACGGGTTCAAGCTGCTGAAAAGCCAGGGCTGGCAATGGCCGAAGAGCCGGATGACCGACCCCGACCGCGCCCGTCGGTTGTGGCTGGTACTGGCCGTCGCCACTCGTCACGTGCTCGCCGTCGGCGGGGAAGCCGACGCAGACGACCAGTCGCGACCCCTGCCACCCTTCACCTCCGGAACCAAGCGCGCCGTCGAGCAAGTCGCCGACCGACCGACTAAAACAAGACGAGATGTCGCCCGCCGCGTACCTTCGCCAAGAACGCCGCGTAAGCGAGCCTCGGGAACCAAACAACGTTTGATGAGCGTTTTCCGCCAAGGAATGGCGGTGTTGATGGCCATTCTGATCGCAGGACATGCGTTGCCAAAGCCCCAATGGAAACCGGAACCGTGGTTGGAGATCCGAGCGAATTTCAGACCGTCCCCCGATCAACCCCCGACCCCGGTTCCAAAAAACCCCTCCCTGTGAGGATGGCCCCCCCGCGGTCCACTTGGCCACGGCGGAGCGGTCGACGCCGAGCCAGTCGGCCAAGTCATTTTGCGTCCAGCCGAAGTGAAGCAGGCTCTTATCAATCCACTTGCCGATCGCTGGGCAGCCGACTTTCGCCGGTGCTTCCATGAAGCGCCGCGCAACTGCGGCAGCGAAACCTTCATCTCGATCGAGCGAAAACTTGCGGAGGAACTCCCGCGCGACCCACTCGTAGGCCGCGTCACGGGTGGGCTGTCCCTCCGCGGGGTTCGCTGTGCGGTGGCCATTATTCCCGGCGAATGTCCCCATCGCCGGCTCCCTTCCGACTCGATGCGGGGCGCAGCATCTCTCGATCCTCTGGCACGTCAGCATTCCGGATCACATGGGCCGGAAAGTGAGTGGCATTCACGTTCCCGTGCCTGACCGTCGTGTACTATAAGCTTCGGACTCGCGCCCGTAGAAGGGTCGTCCCGGCTTCGTGCCCGAGTCCGCGGGGGTGAGGGAGAAAAAGGGGCAGCCTACAAGGAGGCAGGACGCCCCGTCCCCATCGGCAATAATCTGCCGAGCAGCAGCCTTGGCGCTCGTTTCTTTTTCTGAACAAGTGCATGCAAATCTGTGTGAGTGGCTTAAGTTAGCATCTGTCCTTCAGCAGCTCCACAAGATCAGGGGAGTTCCTGATCATCATCATTAACCGGCGTTCGATTCGAACTCAAAGCGTTTTTTCAAACGGATCGTTGTCTCACGGCGTCTGTCCGCCACTCTTTGCTCCCTGTGCGAGCAGTTTATTTAAGCAGTCTAATCGGGTTATTTTCTTTCTAACTTCTCGGAATTCTTGTTCTTGAATCTCCGTCTTGGTCGCTGTATAAACGAAAGATTAAACATCGTACCGCCTGTGATATCATTCAGCTCGCGGTTGATTTAGGCACGTGTGATGACCTTCTGGACTGTCTGGGGGTAAAGAGAGATCCGACCGATTGCTGAATGACGGTCTTGGCGGTGGGTGGTCATGCACGCGGGGACATTCCGGGCCCCGATCAACGTCCTGCTCATCGGCGGAAATGCGGTTTCTCGGGATGTCTTGCGGCGACGGTTCAAAGTTCCATCGTGATGCCCATCGAAGGGGAGCCCAACTTATGGTTGCACGCAGCAGGAAAGTGGTTTCGGGGATGGTGACGGGCTCGCCGCCGGGTAGGTCGACATATCAAGTGCCAAACGACCTGGTCAAGACTGTGGTCGACCTCGGGGTAGCGACCGTCTTGCTCGTGCTGGCGTCGCCGATCATTCTGCTCTGCTTGATCGCCGTCCGCCTGGGCTCCAAGGGCTTACCGCTTTATTCTCAGAAGCGATTGGGTTCTTGTGGGCGGATCATCACGATCTACAAGATCCGGACGATGTACGAGGACTGCGAGCGGCATTTCGGCCCGATGTGGTCGGGCCCGGGTGATCCGCGCGTGACACCGCTCGGACGGATTCTCCGGGCCACCCATCTCGATGAACTTCCCCAACTGCTCAACGTGGTGCGTGGCGAAATGAGCCTGATCGGTCCCCGTCCCGAGCGGCCGGAGATCGTGGCCCAGCTCGAGCGGTGCTTCCCCGCGTATCGCGACCGCCTGCGGGTTCCACCCGGACTGACCGGGTTGGCCCAGATTCTCCAGGGACCCGATACGAGCCTTCATGGCGTGCAGACCAAGCTGCGGTACGACATCTACTACCTGGACCACCATGGATTCTGGCTCGATCTGCGGATCGCCCTGGCCACCTTGCTCTACCTGCCGCGGGTCCCTGGCCCGATCATCGCGCGAGTCTTTCGGCTTCCCATCTACGATCTTCTCCCCGCTGAGGCCAGTCCCCAGGGGGAGGGTATCGCCGTCAGCTCACGCGTTCAACCCAACTACGTGAACTGAGCTGCGAGGTGA
>JAFAHT010000324.1 GCA_019237095.1 Planctomycetaceae bacterium | reverse complement strand
TCAAGCTCAAGTCGCCCCCCGCCACCGGGACCGTCATCTTGTGCTTTGACATATCATCGCGCCGGTGCCGGGCCACAAACGCCGGGATCGCACGCAGGCACCCTTCCATCAGGATCGGCTCGGTTGGTCGCTTCAGGATTCGTTTGGGAAGTTTGCGTTTTTTCTTCGCCATCGCTCCGCACCCCTGGCAGGTTTTCGTTGTGGCATGGGCTTCGCGTCCATAATAATCGGGGCAACCCCCGTCTGCTACGCTGGGGGATAATCAAGGATCCGCTCCGTCCGTACAGGCGAAGGAACCAAAAAGCGATGTCCAAACTCCCGTTTCGCCCCGAGGGCCACGAAGGCTCGGTGGAGCAGTACCTCCCCAAGGTTCAGAACGCGGTCGTGAAGGCGCTCACCCAGGCGCAGAAGGGCTTGTCCTACGACACGCTGAGACTCGACAGACCGCACCTCAAGGCATTGGCGGGGATTCTGGTCGAGTTCGTCGAGGACCTCCATTGCGAAATCGGCATCTGGCGAAGTCTGGAACGATACAACACGGAGTTCTTCGGGACACTCTTACCTTTCCTGTACGAGCCAAGGGCCGCGTTTCCACTGGAGGCGATTTCCCCAACCCGCCTCCAGCACTTTCTCTGGATCCTGTATCCGCAGATTATTCCCGATCTGCTGCTTCGCCCAGACCACACCGACCTGGTTCGTCTGGCGCAAGTCGCCGCCGAAGTCTTACAGGAGCAGTTCGCCGATCTCCCCAAGGACTCGGGCGTCAAGCACTTCCTGGGGACTCCCCACAAGCGCGGCTGGGAAGTCAAGCGAAAGCTGATCTGGCTCGGCACCGGATCGTATCTCTTCCGCATTTTCTGCCAGCGGTACATTGAAGAGCAGAACGCTGAGTTTTCAGACATCGGGGTCATCGACGACTTCCTCTGCCAGCAATGCACCGAATGGGCGGGGCTTGGGGCGATTGAGATCCTCGCCAGCGTGCTAGACCTTTCTCCGGAGCGGCGCGCCGACCTGCTCTCGTGGTCCGAGCGACACAACGCCGTGTTCAAGGTGCTATCGGGCAACAAGGAGAAGATCGAGGTCTTGAACCTGATCAACGATGTGAAGTACCGCGTCCGCTTGAACCTGGAGCGGAACCCGTTCATCCGTGGTGCTTTCGTCTACGGCAGCCTGGTCCCCTGGGACGGGGAATGGTACTGGTCCGGAGAACAGAAGAAGCTCGGTCGGTTGGACGCCGCTGCGATCGAGCATGTGAAGCAGCATTATCGCATGCTGCCCACGATCTATTACCGCTATTCCCCGGAGGACCTGAAGAAGGCGCGGGAGATGGTCCGCCAGCAACACGAGGAATTCGTGGCGAGCCACGGTAAGGACTGGGTTGTCTACCCCGACGGTCTGATGATGGCTGCCGACTGGCAGGAATCTGCAAGGGCGAAGATCGCCGCGCTCCCAGAGGACAAGCGGAAGCGGCTGATGGAGAAGCATGGGTTGAAGGCACCTGTGCCCGAGATGGACATCCCGCGCGACCTGTTGGAGTCGAAGAACGGAATCGGGGTGTATTTCAACCCGAACGAGGGGATCGAGATCATGCCGGACTTCAACGACGTCCTCTCGGGGCTGAAGAAGAAGGGCAGAGGACTGACGGAAGGCGAGGAAGTGGCGATACGGGGATGGGTGACGAGCCAATCGCTCAGTGCAGGTTTCGTTCGCCGCCTGGCAGAGGAACACGGTAGCGAGTCGATCGCAGCCGCCTTTTTGCTGGAGAAGCAGAAGGAGGACTACGTGCTGGCGTATCTGCTGCGGCGGTACAAGGGGCGGTTCTACCGACCGAGGTATCCGACCCTCACGATCGTGAAGTGAGGGAAGGGGCATCATCGGAGATGCGCTCCTCGAGCGGCGGCATCAGATCGGTTGGGGCGGGAGCAGGTGGACCGGCTCGCTCGCCAAGATCTGGTGGGCCAGGAAATCCACATACCCGGCCCGTTCGTACCCGAGTTGCAACGCCTCCTCATACGGCGGGCGGATGCCGAGGATCTGCTCTCCATGAATGACGACCCACTGCCCCTCATACCGCAGCAGTTCTCGCTTGTTGGCCTGATAGGTGGCCCATTCGAGGCCGAGGGGCGTTTTCCTTAGGAAACCGGCAGCATGACCCGCCATCGACAGGGCCATGACATCGCCCTGGCCGCAGCGGTGGTCCGCCCACGGTCAAGGGAATCGTGGCGGCGCGGGGCGGCTTGAAGTAAACTCGTCTTGACGCCGTCGCCGTGTGGCTTCGGGAACTGCGAACTCCGTTCTCTTGAGAGGAGAGAATCTCGTGGCCAATCAAATCGTCTGGGTTGATATTCCGGTGCTGGATCTGGACCGGGCGGTCCGCTTCTACTCCGCCGTCCTGGGGGCTGAAGTTCAGAAGCAAGAGTCTCCGAGGAGGACGGTCGCGGTCTTGCCCGGCGCCGACAGCGGCGTCAGCGCCTGCCTCTTCACGAAGGACGACGAGAAACCGTCTGACCGCGGCATGCTCGTCTATCTGAACGCTCAGGGCCGTCTCGACGAGGCTATTTCCGCGGTCGAGTCGAACGGCGGCAAGGTGCTCAAGCCCAAGCACCAGATCGGCCCGTACGGCTTCCGGGCCGTGGTCCTCGACAGCGAGGGCAACCGGGTGGCGCTGCATTCAAGATAGGGTGAGGCGGTGCCATGAGAGTCGCCGCGCAACGGTGCCTGACGGCCCTGATCTGCGTCACCTCCGTGCACCTCGACCTGGCCGCGAGCGCCGAGCCCGACAGAAAGTTCGAAGGTTCGTGGTCGATCACGTAGCGGCGCAGCTCGTACAGAAGTCTCCGAACCGGCTGCGCCCAGGCCGCCCATTGATGCCAGTCCCGCACCACCCGCCGCCGCGATGAATTCACGTCGATTTGACATGAGTTTGCCTCCGTTCGTGCTAATGGCACATTGAAGAGACGACTGGGCAAGAGGCTTGCGGTAAGGGGGAATCGTCGACCAGACGAACGCCGGCTCTCGGTCTCCTGGTCCAGCGCTCGTTACGACCGGTGAGAAAACCGCGGAAGGCTGATACAATCGAGCCTGTACATGGCAGGAAACATCCAGCGACATTTTTCGGATGGCCGCATGCGAAAGATCACGCTCAAGCACTCGTTGCCGGCAGGGCTGGAGAAGCATTTCAGCGAGGATCTGAATGACTCGCAGCGTACAGCGGTCATGGCGCCTGACGGGTATAACCTGATCCTGGCCGGGCCGGGATCGGGAAAAACGCGGGTCATCACCTATCGGGTCGCGTACCTGATCGCCCGCGGCGTCCCGGCCGATTCGATCTTGCTGGCCACGTTCACCCGCCGCGCGGCGCGGGAGATGGTGCACAGGCTGGAGAGCCTCGTAGGCAAAGATGCCGCCCAGGTCTGGGCCGGGACGTTTCACCACCTTGGCAACCGGTTGCTCCGCCGGCCGGCCAGGCTCCTCGGTTATCAGCCCACCTTCACGATACTGGACAGCGAAGACCAACTCGACCTCATCAGGCTGGCCATGGAAGACGCCGGCTTCGCCGCCAAGGACAAGCTTGCGCCCAAACCCGCCGAGGTCGAGCACCTGATCAGCTTCGCTCTCAATACCAGGCAGTCGCTCGCCGATGTCGCCGCCGTCCAGTCACCTGGGCTGGTCGAGTGGCTGCCCAGGATCGAGATCGTCGCCGCCGCCTACACCAGGCGCAAGCTGGCGGCCAATTGCATGGATTATGACGACCTCCTGACCCAGTGGCTGCGGCTCTTGCGTGAGTTTCCCCAGCAGCTCGAGCACCAGGCGGGCATGTTCCGGCATATCTTGATTGACGAGATGCAAGACACCAACGCGCTTCAGGTCGAGATCGTCGAGACCATCGCCGCGAGCGGGGCGAGGAATCTGACGGCCGTGGGGGACGACGCCCAGTCGATTTACCGCTTCCGGGGCGCGAACTACGACAATATTCTCAAGTTCCCCGAGCGGCATCCCGGGTCGCGACGGTTTCAGCTCGACGTCAACTACCGGTCCACGCCCCAGATCGTCGCCTTCACGGCGGCGTCGATCCGGCACAACCGCTCGGGGTTTCCCAAGGAGCTGGTCTCGGCCCGAGGAGACGGGCTTTGCCCCGTGGTTGCCGCAACGGCCGACGTTTACGAGGAGGCCGACCTGGTCTGCCAGCAGATCCTCGAAGCCAGGGACAAGGAGGTTCCGCTCGGCCAGATGGCGATCCTCTACCGCAACCACTACGACAGCGTGGTGCTCCAGGGCGAGCTGGTCACACGCAGCATTCCCTACACGGTGCGCAGCGGCCTGAGGTTCTTTGAGCAGGCCCACATCAAGGATGTGCTGGCTTACCTGCGGGTTGTGCAGAACCCTCGGGACGAGGCATCGTGGCGGCGCATCCTGCTTCTCTTGCCCGGAATCGGCCCGGCCAAGGCGGCGGCCATTTATCAGCAGCTTGGCCAGTCGGCCGATCCCCTGGCCACGCTCGCGGCGGCCGACACGATGGCCGCTGTCCCGCCCAAGAGCAAGGGGTTTTTCGCGGCGTTCGTGAACGACCTGAGGCAGATCCACGCGACCGACCCGGAACATTATCCGGCGGCGGCGATCCAGGCGGTGCTCAAGGGAGGGTATCCGGCGACGCTCCGGCAGAAGTACGACCGCGCGGACAACAGAGTCGCCGACCTGGAGCAGTTTGCCGTGCTGGCTGCCAGGTACGACAGCCTCGAGCGGCTGCTGGCCGAGCTTTTGCTCGCCGGCGACGTGTACGGCATGGATACCATCGCGGCCACCGAGCCCAAGGACGTGCTGGTCCTGAGCACGGTCCACCAGGCCAAGGGACTGGAATGGTCGCATGTCTTCGTGATCCGGCTGATCGAGGACAGCTTTCCCCATCGCCGCGCCATCGATGGGCCGGGGGGCGAGGAAGAGGAACGGCGTATCTTTTACGTCGCGGTCAGCCGGGCCATGAACGAGCTGACCCTGACCTATCCCTCGACGATCACTCGCGGGGGTTATGGTCCCATGGTTTTCACCACCCCCAGCAGGTTCCTCGCCGAGCTCGACGAAGGCCTCTTCGAGCGGGCGGAGCTGGGGCATGAGTTCGATCTCCTCAAAGACGTCGAGGATGATGACGACCCGTACCGCCCCGCCGGCCGCCCTTCACCCTGGCCGCGTTTTACATGAGCCGCATCCGTGAGCGCCAAACTCCGTGGAGAAGGGGCCCCGAGACGGCCGACTGAAAAGCCAACGCTTACTGCGGACGGTATCTCCCTGGAAGAGCTGGCAGCCCAACTCGAGCAGGACCCCGGGGAATGCCGGCGGGCCTGCGAGGGCCTCGAATCGGTCGATGTCGAGACCCGGGTCAGCATCATCGAAGGGTTGGCCGGGATCTCGGCAGGGGCCGGAATCATTAGCTTGCTACAACTTCTGGCAGCCTCGGAGAGCGCCGAGACCCGGGAAGCCGCGCTGGCTGTCCAGAAGATTCTCGACGGCAGGGAAGACAGCGTTCTCAGGGCTTCCAGCGTGGAGGCCGAGCCAGGGGATGATCCAGGCGCTGGGCACGCTCGGGGCGTGCTTGATGTCGCGCTCGATTCGTCCCGGAAGATCGTGCTGGTCGGGGACCAGGCTCGACCCCGCCTGGTGAATTGCCTGGTCACGGCCGTCGATGGTATGGGCCGGGGGTCGGTGGCGATCTCCTCGACCCGGCAGACGGAGCGTTGCACGGCCATGTTCCTCTGCGATGTCGAACGCGGCATCACCGATGCGATCGGCCAGGTCGAGGCGGAGTCACAGGGTGCCGGTGCCCTGCTGGAAGACGCGAAAGCACAGGCGGGAAGCCTGGGCATCGAAGGCACTCCGGAGCTCGCGCTCCGATTGCTTGCCGGGTGCCTGTCGCTGAG
Source organism: Planctomycetaceae bacterium (assembly GCA_019237095.1). Lineage (GTDB taxonomy): Bacteria > Planctomycetota > Planctomycetia > Isosphaerales > Isosphaeraceae > Aquisphaera. The sequence goes on along the minus strand of JAFAHT010000324.1, from coordinate 4,665 downwards.
CGGCCCTGCGACTGCGCGGCCGGTCATGGAGTGGCTGGAACGGACGCTCGGCCGGGGGTTCGAGCCTCGGCCATTGCCGGCCCCTACCGCCGAGTGGAGCCTGGAACCGGCCGGAGGCTCGGATCTGCTCCTGCGTGCGGACGAAGTTCTCCGGGCGTGTCCGACGTGGCTGGACAGATCGCCGCTGACCTTCGAGCTGGCTGAGGAAGTCTGCTTGCGGGAAGGTCGCGGGGCCGTCGACCCTCACCGCGATTCAGGCGCATTTCGGTTCCTCTTCGAGCACCGGATCATCCATCGGCTGGAGCTTTATCGCCGGATGCTGCTTTGGATGCACTGGTTCTGGCGCTGTGCCGGGGAGCTGGAGCTCGCCGGGTCTGCGCGGATCCTGGCGTGGCAGCTCTCGGACGAGCAGTTTGCCGTGCCGTCTCATCCCTTCACGGTGGTGCTCACGGCTCGCAGCCTGGACGCAGCTCGCGAGCGACTGGGTACCGAGGATGATCCCAGACCGGCCCGCAAGGTGACCTGATCGGTCGGAATCTTGCAACTCGAGGTGATGACATCACGGTCATCGAGAACCGGACCGGGGCCGACATCCCGTGGCGGGGCAGGCGGCCGCCGGCCCGGTTCAGGCTGATCTGCTTTCGATCAGCCTCACTTTTTGGTTGGCTTGGCCGCCGGCTTAGCTTCGTCGACGGGCTTCGCGGCCGGAGCTTTGGAGCCCTTGGTGCTCTTCTCCTTGTCGGCCTTCTTCTTCTGCTTGGCGGTGTCTCGTGCATCACCCATGATTCGTCACTCCTTCTAGAGTCGGATCGGGAAGTGTCCAGATGGAAATGAGCTGTCGTCATCTCCAACCAGGATAACGACGTATTTTAGAATGCCGTTTTGAGTCTTCGACATCAAGACTAAATCGTGAAGAAAATCGATGTTGTGTAGCGTTTTCATACACTGAAGTCAGGGTCCTTAAATTTTAGCGGTTGTGCCGATCGTTTCAAGGCACCGAATCGGGCAGGGCGATGGTGGTCGCGGACACCGCGACGGTCACCGCCAGGATGAAAAAGCCCCGGCATCGGTGGGGCCGATGCCGGGGCGGAATCGCGGGATGGTCCGTCTCGGAAAAGTCGAGGCGACCGGGCTCAGAACGGCTCGTAGCAGGTCCGTTCCGGGTTACGGCAATCGGGGCCGGCGACCATCTCGTCGTCCGGGCCGTACTCTTTCATGGTCTTCAGACACCAGTAGATGGTGTTGTCATAGTCCTCGTGCGCTTCCCGGCCCTGCCCGTCGCTGTAGACGTACATCCCTTTATTGCGCAGGTGGCGGCAAGGGGACGCCGCGGGTGGGGTTAAGGGCGGATTGTTCGATTCGGGGCTGGTCATGGATTCAAACCTCCCAGTAGCGGTTGCCTACCGCGGCCAGCAGGGCCCGCTTGACCGCCGTCTTGGTCAGGCTGACCTTGTAGGCGTTCATCGACAGGGGCATGGCCCCCTCGGTGGCGTCCTCGCCGGCGACCGCGGCGGTTTCCATCGTGACCGGCTTGCCCGTGATCGACTTCTCGGCGGCGTTGCTTCTCCATGGAACCGGGGCCACGCCGTAAATCACGATCCGGGATGCCGAGACCTTGTCTCCGTCCATGGTCAGATTGACCGAGGCCAGCACGAACGGCCAGTCATGCGCCTGTTTCTGCCTGACCTCGTACGAGGCGTTCTTACCCCTGGCGGGGGGAATCATGACCTTGGTCAGCAGCTCGCCGGAAGCGACGGAGAGCTCGCTGTCCTTGTCGGTCCTGGGAACCTGGTAGAGGTCTTCCACCGGGACGGTTCGCTCGCCCTTGGGCCCTTTGATGGTCGCCGTGGCGCCCAGGGCGATGAGCGGGACGGCCAGGCTGGAGGGGTTGACGTAGAGCGCATCGCCGTCGGTCATGAAGATGGCGTGATAGCGGTTGTCGCCGCCGCGGACCAGGCTCTTGCCGTCCTTCATTGCCAGCAGACCGTTGCCGGCGCGGAAGTACCAGCACCGAGGCCGCTGGAGCAGGTTACCCCCCAGGGTTGCCATGTTGCGGATCTGGGGGGTGCCCACCTCGGTGGTTGATTGCCAGAGCGCGGGGTAGGCCTCGCGGATGGCCTTGTGCTCGACGATGGCGGCAAGCAGGGTGCCCGCGCCGATGGTCAGCCCGGAGCCGGCGTCGCCGGAGATCCCGGAACTGGCCTTGATATCCTTGAGATAGACCACCCGCTGGGGCGAGGTGACCTGATCCTTGATCCGGCCGAGCAGGTCGGTTCCACCGGCGAGCGCTGCGGTGTTCTGGCCGTCCAGAAGCTTGACCGCGTCCTCGACGCTCGTGGGGGCAGCGAAGTCAAAAGCATTCATGGGTAATTACGCCTTCCCTTCTTTGGAAGCCGTGGCCAGGGCGTTCAGTACGTTTCGGGGGGTCATCGGCCATTCGGGAACCCGCACGCCGATGGCGTTGGTCACCGCGTTGGCAATGGCGGCCGCGGTCGAGATCGTGGGGGGTTCGCCCACGCCGATCACGCCCCGGGCCTTCTGATCCGGGGGATCGTAGGCCCGGACGACGATTTCAGGGATGTCCGAGGCGCCTGCCAGCTTGTAGAATTCCAGGTCGGGGTTGAGCATCACGCCGGTTTCCGGGTCCATGATTCGCTCTTCGAAGAGGCCATAATTCAGGCCCATGATCACGCCGCCGTAGACCTGGCTTTCCCAGGTAAGACGGTCGATGATCAGGCCCGAATCCTGGATGGCGACGATCTTCTTGACCCGGACCACGCCGGTCTCGATATCGACGGTGACCTCGGCGAACTGGCAGCCGCCGACTCCGACGCTTGCCAGCCCATCGGCGGCGCTGCCGGTTTCGGAGATGGACGCCATGCCCAGCTTGCGGCAGGCTTCCTTCCAGCCCATGATGGGCTCGCCCTCGACATAGAGCTGGCCGTTCCTGAGTTCCAGATCCTCGGCGGCGGCCTGGACGGTCGGGGCGACCTTCTTGAACATGGCGTCGCGGGCCCTGGTCACCGCGTCCAGACACGGGGGAGCCATCGAGGGGCTGGTCGTGGAACCGCCCGAGGGCTGACCCGGCGGGAACGACGAGTTGCCAATGTTCGAGATGATGTCGGTCGGCCTGAGGCCCAGGACCTCGGCGGCGATGACCGCCAGGATCGTTCGGGCGCCTGTTCCGATGTCCTGGGTCGCGGCCTTCAGCTCGACCGAGCCGTCGGGGTTGATCGTGCAACTGACCTTCTTGTCCTGGGTACCGCCGCCGCCCCACTGGTGAAGCGCCATGCCCAGGCCGTGGCGAACGGGGCCGCCGCCGTTCTGGCCGCGGGGCTTCCGCTTTTCGCGCCAGCCGATCAGCTCGGCACCTTGCCTGACCTCACCTTCGTAGATCGGCGTGTGGAAATCACCCGGCGCCAGGTTCTTGAGCCGGAACTCCAGGGGATCGATACCGAGCTTGTCGGCCAGGTCGTCCATGGCTGCTTCCATCAAGGCGCAGGCCTGGGGATGGCCGGGTGCCCGCATGGCGCGGGCGCCGCCGCAATTGACGAAGACCTCATTATGAGTCCGCGCGGAGGCGGCCACGTCGTAAACATAAGGAAGGGGGAAGAGCGAACCGCCCCGGGCACCACCGGTTCCGTGGGTCGTGGCGATCAGGGCGACAAGCTTGCCATCCCTGGTTGCCCCCAGCTTGATCTTGCCCGCGGCGCTGGGGCGATTGCCGGCCGCCAGGTGCTCCTGGGCACGGTCCAGGAACAGCTTCACGGGCTTGCCTGCTTTCTGGGCGAGCTCCGCCGCGGTACGGCCCCAGACGTCGGCACTGAACTTGGAGCCGAATCCGCCGCCCATGTAGTCGGTCAGGACCGTGACGTTCGCCACCGGGATGTCGAGTGCGTCGGCAAGTTCGCCGGCCACGACCTGCACCGCCTGGGTGCTCGCCCAGACGGTCAGCTTGTCGGGGCCCTCCCACTTGGCGGTCAGCCCGTGCGGCTCGAGGCAGACGTGGGTGATGACCGGCAGGCTGTAGGTTCCCTCGATGGTCACGTCGGCCTTGCTCATGGCTTCTTCCGGGTTACCCTTGGTCTGGGAGCGGCCCTTGCGGGAATTATTGCGGATGTTGCTACCCTTGAAGACTTCGGGCGCTCCTTCGGCCATGGCCTGGTGCTCGGTGACCACATGGGGCAGCACCTCGTACTCGACCTTGATGGCGCGGATGGCGTCGCGGGCCTGTTCCTCGGTCTCAGCCGCCACGGCGGCGATGTCGTCGCCCTGATAACGGAGGGGTGTCCCGGCCTTGGCGATCGCGATCGCGGCCTTGACGCCCGGCATCGTCTCGGCGGGCGAGAGGTCGATCGACTTGACCCTGGCGTGAGCATACGGGCTGTAGAGCATCACGCCGAAGAGCGTTCCCTCCGGCCGGACGTCCGAGGGATACTTGGCCTTGCCCGAGGCCTTGAGCAGGCCGTCGAGCCGGGGGATCGACTTGCCGATCAGATTGGGTGAAGCGGGCCAGTTCGCCATGGCTAGGCTCCTTTCATGGCTTTGGTCGCGTCGAGCGCTGCCTGGAGAACGCCGATGTAGGTGCCGCAGCGACAGATGTTGCCGTCGAGCCCGCGCCGGACCTCGTCGAGCGTCGGGTTCGGGTTCTTGTCCAAGAGCGCT
>JAFAHT010000213.1 GCA_019237095.1 Planctomycetaceae bacterium | reverse complement strand
CGACCCAGGTCAGGTAGAATGGATCGATTGGAATGCAGTGCCCTCCCAGTCCGGGCCCCGGATAGAATGCCTGGAAGCCAAACGGCTTAGTTTTGGCCGCCTCGATCACTTCCCAGACATCGATACCCATGCGGTCGTAGAGGACCTTCAGCTCGTTGACCAGGGCGATGTTGACGGCGCGGTATGTGTTCTCCAGGATCTTGCACGCCTCGGCCACCTCGGGGCTGGAGACGGGCACCACGGCAGCCATGGCTTGGCCGTACAGCGCGATGACTAGCTCCAGGCTGCGAGGCTCCAGACCACCGACGACCTTGGGGATTGTCGGCGCCGAAAACTTCGAGTTTCCCGGGTCCTCACGTTCAGGGCTGAAAGCCAGGAAGAAGTCCTCGCCGGCCTTCAGGCCGCTGGACTCCAGGATGGGCTGTACGACCTGGCGGGTCGTGCCCGGATAGGTCGTGCTCTCCAGCACCACCAGTTGGCCCGGCCGCAGCTGCTCGGCGATTCCCTTGGCCGATTCGATGACGTAGGTCAGGTCTGGCTCGCGGGCTTCGGTCAGCGGGGTGGGGACGCAGATCAGGATGGCGTCCGGCTCGTCGAGTCGGTAGAAGCGGTCGGTCGCTTCAAAGCCTCGCTCCCTCATCCCGCGGACCATCTCGGCCGTGATGTGGCCGATGTAGCTCTCCCCTTGCTGCAGCTGGATCACCTTGGTCGAGTCGACGTCGAAGCCCAGGACCGTGAAGCCCTTGTCGGCGAAGGCCCGCGCTAGCGGCAGGCCGACGTAGCCCAGGCCGATGATCCCGACGCGAGCCAGCCGCTTGTGAATCCTGGCCACCAGGGGCCGGTGCAGATCCGCGCGCGATCCCAGATCGCCCTGGGGGATTGTTGTAATGCTCATAGTAGTTCTAGGCAAGGGGCGTTGCCCCTTGAAGTTCCCAAAGGGTGAGCGTCACGAAAGTGGGTGGATAATGAGAGACCCCGAGCAGTCTCAAGGAGTCAAGACCCAGGTCCATTCGATTCGCCGAGATCCATCGATACATTGGGAAGAACGAGAAGTTTGGAGAGAAGGACCACCTCGGCCAACACCCAGTCTCCCCTGGCCAACACTCGGAATCCGTCCGAATCGAAGTCGGAGCGATCAGATCAGAAGAGCAAATCAATATCCTCCTTACGTCGATTTCTCCGTTTTTCGTAGTGACCAAACACTCTACCAACACAGGTGACGCTCACCCGTTCCCAAAAGAAACGGATCCCGCTATCAATAGGAGGTGCCCTCCACCCATGCTCGACGTGAGGCCGGTTGATTGAACCAATCCACAATGAGAATTAAATCGTTAACTATTTCGGCTCGGGCAGGTGCCGACTCCGGCGCACACTCCGTGCCGGTGGGTTGCAGGAGCAGCCCTTTGGAGGAGGCTTAACAATCTCGCAACTGCTTGATATACAAGTTGTTACTATTTTATACAAAATATACTAATTATATTAAAATTATAATATAAATTTGTTTTTATAACGAGCCTGAACGACGAAGCCGATCCGGAACGGATTATTGCCACCGCAACTTCATCTGAGCGCTCGCATTTGCCCCAGATTGCCGCACAGACATCGATCTATTTGCACCCAGTAGACAAGTAAGCACTTCCAAAGGGCTGGTTGCAGGAGTTACCTGACGCCGGCTCAGCGCGCACCCTGCACCAGTGGGTAGCAGACGAAACTTACCGCGGCGAAATATCCGGGACGATAGCCCGAGACTCCTGGCGGAAGGGCATTCCGACAGGTTACACGCTCGGGGGGCCGGTTTGACACTCCTACCCCTAAAGGGTGTGGGATTCTCAGAGTCGATCCGGGATGTAGGCGGATGTTCAGTATAGCTGTCAATTTTTGTGGTGAACAAAACCAGCCTTTTCCGGTGTACAAGCTCCTTTTTCGGGGAGCCTCATACTGAACATCCACCTACATCCCGGATAGGCTCCCAGTTCAACGACTACTGCCCGGCGTGCCGGGTCCTACACTGTCTCCCTGAGCGTTTAGGCTCTCCGGCCTGCCCGGCGGCGAGCATTCGCAAACCTTCGTCCCGGATATTGCACGCGGCGAGGAAGTCCCTCTGATGGTGCGTCGTGCAATCGCAATCCCACTCCCGATCCGAGAGCGTGAGGCGGTCGTTGGTCGCACCACACACGTGGCACAGCCTGGACGAAGGGAAAAAGCGGTCGATCTGGATGCAATGCTTGTGGTTCCAGAGGCATTTGTATCTTAACTGCCTGAAGAACTCCCCGAAGGCCGCGTCGTTGATGGATTTCGCCGGCTTGGTTCTCGCAAGGCCCTTCAACGACAGGTCTTCAACACACACCGCGGCGTACTGACCGACGATCTTGGTACTGAGCTTGTGCTGGAAGTCCCACCGCTGGTCAGCGAACTTCTGGTGGACGATGGCGGCCTTCCGCGCCGCCTTGGCCTTTCGCTTCGAGCCCTTCTGGCGCCGAGACACCGTACGCTGCGCCTTGCGGAGCTTGCGTTGTCCCTTGCGGAAGAACTTGGGGGCGGGGACAGGCAGGGTGGTGTCGCTGAATGTGGCGTAGTCGATCAGCCCGACGTCGATCCCGACCGTCTTCGCGGGGTCGGGCATCGGGATCGGGATGTCCGGCATCTCGAGCTCGACGACCAGGGAGACGTACCACGTGCCGTCGGCCCCGCGCTGGAACGTGGCGCTCTTGGTCTCCTCGGTAACGTCCTGGCTCTGGAAGATCCGGACGTCGCCGATCTTGGGGACGAAGACTCCGCCGTCCTTGATCTTGACCCGCTGGGGGATCCGGAACCGGGCCTTGTCCCGCTTGCGGCTCTTGAACTTCGGGGATCGCGCCCGCTTCTCGAAGAAGTTCGTGAAGGCCCGGTGCAGGTCCTTGAGGACCTGCTGCGACGCTTGCGAATCCGCATCTTTCAGCCAGGCCGTTTCCGGTTGCTTCTTGATGAGCGCGGTCAACTCCGATGAGAGTTGCGCCAGCGGGATCGACTTGCCGGTCACGGCATAGTGGTCCTTCCAGCGGCGCAAGGCCCAGTTCCAGATGAAGCGGCGGGCGCCGGCCATGCGATTGAGGGCATGACCTTGTGCCGTCGTCGGCTTCATCCGGAACCTGTAGACCTTGCGGTGCTTGGCCACGATTCAATCCCTGGTGGTCTGTTCGGCGATATCTCGCTGAATCGTCTCGGAGGACACTGTGCCCGCCGTGCTACAGAAATAGCTCCTCGTCCAGAGCGACGGCATCCGGAGCGGTTCCGGGAATTCCTTCCTGAGCAGCCGAGCACCAGGGCTTACGCACCAGATTTTTCAGGAATTTGAGCCAGAACCTTCAAGAGGTAGTCGTTTTGCCAGCCGGCGAGATGACGTCGCCGGTTGATGCTCTTAGCTTTGTTGGTCGGTATAGTGGACCCCGGAAACTGGACCACTCGGGATGTTAAACTCATCGGAGTTCCGTGTCCAGTTCCGGGAGGTATGATGGTACAGATACGCAAGCATCACTCCGCGGCCTTCAAGGCCAAGGTCGCTCTGGAAGCAGCCAAGCAGGG
>JAFAHT010000126.1 GCA_019237095.1 Planctomycetaceae bacterium | reverse complement strand
CCCCCAAGCGACTCGATCATCGCCTCATGGTTCATCTTGGCCCGGACGCCCCGCGCCGACACCGGGCCGATTTCGTCCGCCTTGATGGCGTCGGCCGCTTGGAGGATCGCCAGGGAGGCCCGGAGGCGGACGGACGGAGGAACGTCGGGACCGGAGATCTGCTCCCGGAGAGTCGCCATCGCGTCGGAGGCCAATGAACGGACATCGGCCCGGACCAGCCTGCCGAACAAACCCCAAACCCTTATTCGGCCTCTATTTTAGCCAGTAGTTTCCACGAAAAACTCCACAACAACTGAGCGGGCGTACCGTATTGAAAAGTAGCGTCTCCTGGGCGGAACCTGCCAGGTGGTAGGTCTCTGGCTTCAACACAGGAGACGCATCATGACCGAAGCTAAGCTCACCTGGTCCATCTGGCAAGCCCTGCTCAACGCCTTCGCTTGGGCCTTCACCCACCGCGGCTTCCACCGCTTCGCCGAGTGGATCACCGCCATGGCGCTCAACGTCGAGGAACATACCATCACCCAGTCGGTCCTGGCCCTGGAGCAGCCCGCCGCCTGGAAAGCCCTGGAATCCTTCGCCGAGTACGGCGCCTGGCACCAAGAACGCGTCACCTGGGCCCTGACTCGGCTGGTCGCCACCGCCCCGGGGCGGATCTGGTACGGCTACCATGTCTCAGCCGTCGATGACACCAAGGTCCATCGCTCCAGCCCCCACGTCTGGGGCACCTGTACCTTCCACGAGTACACCGCCCGCTGCCCCAATCGGGCCGGCACCGTCCGCGCCCACAACTGGGTCATCCTGGGCGCCTTGCTCCCCGAACCCGAGAAGCCCGCGTGGTTCCTGCCGATCTCCGGCCGGCTCTACTTCCGCAAGTCGCAGTTGCCAGTCGGGCCCGACGGCATCGTGGAATTCCACACCAAGTGCGAGTTGGCCGTCGCGTTGCTCCGCGAGCAGGCCCGCATCGTCAAGGGCAAGCACTTGGCCGTTTTCGACGGTGGCTACGCCTTGGAGAGCGTGGTTCGGCCACTGATCCTGCCCGAAGGCGGCGCGCCCCGGATCGACTTCCTCACCCGCTTGCGGTGCAACGCTCGGCTGTACGCCTTGCCCCTGCCCCCGGAGCAGCGGCCCAAGGGGAAGCCGGGACCGCAGCCCAAGTGGGGTCAGCGGCTGGAGCCGCCCCGCCGGGGCGGCCGGTGGAAGGCGAAGTGGCAGGTCGGGACCGCCTTCGTCTACGGCCGGCAGCGGGAGATCCGTTGGAAGGAGATCATCTGCCTGTGGCGGGTCCTGGGCTGGGAGGTGCCGGTCAAGGTGATCGTCGCCTCCGTCGAGGGATACAAGGAGCGGTTCACCCTGGTAACCTCGGCGGTGGAGTTGACGGGGCTGCAGATGGTGGAGTTGTTCACGGCGCGGTTCCGGCAGGAGGACGGGTTCCGCGACCTGAAGCAGCGGCTGGGCTGGGAGGAGTGCCGGGCGTGGACGGCCAACCCGATCCAGCGGACCAGTCAGGCGCAGTGGGTGACGATGAGCCTGCTGCGGTTCTTGCAGTTCCGGCTGCAGGCGTCTGGAAATGAGGGCTGGTGGTTCCGGCCGCCGTGGAACAAGAAGAAGGATCGTCCCAGCGTGCTGGACGCGGAGCGGCTGATGCGGCGGCATCGCGAGCGAATTCAGCGCTTTCTCTCGAAGTGGGCGAGAAATGAGGGAATTACCAAGGGAGACGCGGCATGAGCGGGGTATAAGAGGGTGCTCAGCGGGCATCGAGAGGTGCTCCCGCAGCCGGTGCAGTAGCGAGAAACGCTCGGTGGCGCGGCGGGGCCGCCGGAGCGACCGAGGTGGTATGCACCGAGCCGCGATTGTACAGTTTTTCGTGGAAACTACTGCTTAGAGGGAGTTTGGAAACTTGAGTGGCCTGGACAAGTTTGCTGAAATAGTCTCAATTACCGGCAGGAGGCACTCTAACTTCAATCAGGGCGGAGCCCAGCGATGGACGAGCGTACGGAACGGAAGCCTTACGACACCGACTTATCCGATGCCGAGTGGGCGATCATCGAACCACTCATCCCTGGCTGCAAACCTGGTGGGCGGCCCCGCGAGACGAACATCCGGGAGGTGATCAACGCAATCTTCTACCTCTTGCGGACAGGCTGCGCATGGCGTCACTTACCTCATGATTTTCCTCCCTCGGGGACGGTTTACGATTACTTTTCCCTCTGGACTCGCGATGGGACGCTGAAACACATTCACGACACGCTGCGGCGACAAGTCCGAGTCAAGGCGGAGCGCGACGCGGAGCCCAGCGCGGCGTGCATCGACAGCCAGTCGGTGAAGACAAATGAGCAAGGCGGCATCGACGGCTATGATGCTGGCAAGAAGATCATGGGACGAAAGCGACACATCCTCGTGGACACGATGGGGCTGATTTTGGCTGTGGTCGTTCATTCTGCGGGGATCCAAGACCGGGATGGAGCCAAGGCGGTTCTCGACCGAATCAAGAAGGAACATCCCCAGCGATTGGAGCTGGTCTGGGCTGACGGCGGTTATGCGGGTAAGCTGATCGAATGGGTCAAACAAGAATGTGGCTGGGTGTTAGAGATCGTGAAGCGAAGCGACGACATCAAGGGATTCAAGCTCCTGCCTCATCGCTGGGTCGTGGAGCGCACCTTCGCATGGTTGGGAAGGTTTCGGCGGATGAGCAAAGACTATGAATTCAACACTAGCACATCTGAAGCAATGATCCATTTGGCCATGATCAACATCATGGCCAGACGACTCGCCTCTGCCTAAGTTGCGCATGTTTCCAAACACCCTCTGAGCTTACACCCCGGAAAGGGATATCATGGCGGGTTCGATGACAGATCGTGAACGATCTTCCCCCACCCCCACGAGGGCGTTACACTGGATCCTGTGCGGACGGCTCCGCGCCCGGCCGTTTGCGACGTCGAGCACATGGTCGTGGTCAGGCCCGCAGGAGAGGTCAGGTAGGCCCAGCGAGGACTACCAACTCATATCAGAATTTAACAACATATGAGGAACTAAGTTTGGATCATGTGCGCCGCCGAGATCGACTACCAGCGTTCGTGCTTCGTGATCATGCCGTTCGGCAGGAAGCCTGTGGGCGACAAGGAGGTCGATTTCAACTTCATCTACCAGGAGGTGTTCGTGCCGGCGATCCGGGCCACGCCGCTTACGGCGCCAGAGACCGGATACCTCGAGCCGCGCCGAACCGACCAGGACTTCTTCAGCGGGCTCATCGACCTGGAGATGTTCCGCTACCTGGAGTACTCCCGGTTCGCGCCGGCGGACATCAGCGGGCTGAACGCCAACGTCCTCTACGAGCTGGGGGTCCGCCACCGGGCGGACCCGGCGGGGACCGCTATCTTCCGCCAAGCGGGCACGCTCATCCCCTTCGACATTAAGGCGGTTAAGGCGTTCGAGTACTCCTACGAGCCCATGGAGGAGGTGGCCAGGTCGCGGGAGCTGATCACGAGGGTGCTCACCGAATCGCTCAAGTACAACCGGCCGGATAGCCCGGTGCGGGTGGCGTTGGATGCCCAGGGGGTGCACGCGGCGGAGCAGACCGGCGGCAGACCGGTCCTCGACGAGGCCCTGCGAGCGGCGGAGAACGCGCTCCGCGGCGGGAAGAAGCTCGAGGCGATCGCCCTCTATCGCGAGGCCGTCAGGCTCGCCCCGGACAACACCTCAGCCCGCATGAAGCTGGGGCTACTCCTGAAGGACTTGGGCCGATGGGAGGACGCCCTGGCCGAGTTCCGGGAGATCGCCCGGCTCAGGCCCGACTACGCCGAGGCGCTGCGTGAGCAGGGGATCGCCGAAAACAAGCTCTACGAGCGGGCGGATCGGCCGCCCGGCACGACTTCAGGGGAGGAGTCGCTGCGTCGGGCCATTCATCTGTCGCCGGAGGACTACGACGCGTTATCCTCGCTCGGCGGGGCCC